>JBGPKK010000003.1:0-70117 GCA_041485905.1 Vicinamibacteria bacterium | reverse complement strand
CGTCGACGCAGCGGCGAACGGGAACCCGCAGAGGAGTCCAACAATCAGTACGGCGGCGCCATGAAAAACGATTCGTTCGCGGTCGTTGCTAGTCATGAAGAAAAATCTGAAAGTTCTTCGTGCTGTCTAACGTTGTATGTGTGGACGGCGCCAACTGCCGTTACCTGCTGCGAACCCGTCCACGCGCCGTCACCCAGACTGTCTCGCTTGCGGCCATTCTGATCGTGTCGTGGCCCCCGGTCAACTGCCATCGGCAGAGGGGTTTGCTGGATTCCACCGGCGCGCCAACCGTGGTTTGGCCACGGCGCCATATGCACGGGGATCCGGTAACGAGTGGAGGGCGCCAATCCCACGTGTTGACGCCACCGGCAGTTGCTCCGGCCACGGAACTGGTGATGCCACGCGGCAGATCACTCTGCTGCCGAATCGACAACCTCTGACGGCACCACAACTTCGTCCTTCAGCGCCACGATGCCATGACGGTTGCCCCGCACGTGGACCGAGGTGAGTCACGCGAGTTGGAGACGTCGTTGCAGCAATCTCTGATCCCGATGTTCTGGTGCTCGCCGCCGGGCAGGACCGAATGCTTGTGACCCACGACCCTCGGCGAGCGCCGCCTGACTGGAGGATAATCAACCTGATGTCGTCCGACGAAGAGGCCTGGCGCGGACCTCGCATCACCGTGCGTCGCTACGCGTCCGCGGCCGAAGCGGACCAGCATGACCTCGAGTTCTGGATGCAGCTTCCAGATGCCGAGCGCATCCTGCTAGTCTGGCGACTCAGTCAGGAACTCTCGCGGCTGCGAGGCGACCTGCCCCATGAACCCGGACTTTGTCGATCTGTTGCGAGCATTCGTCGCCGCTGACGTCCGATTTCTGATCGTGGGCGCTTACGCGCTGGCGCTCCATGGCCGGCCGCGCGCCACCGGCGATTTGGACGTGTGGATCGAGGCCACGCCTGAAAATGCGCAGCGCGTGATGCGCGCGCTGGCCGCCTTCGGCGCGCCGCTCGCGGAGGTCTCTGACGCCGATTTCGCCTGCGCAGGTGTGACGTATCAGATTGGAATTCCGCCGGGCCGTATCGACATTCTCACCGAGCTGACCGGAATCACCTTTGCGGAGGCTTGGACCGATCGCCTGCGGCGCCCCTTCGGCGACGTGGCGGTCGACTTCATCGGACGCGCATCGTTCATCCGAAACAAGCGCGCCACCGGCCGCCCCAGAGATCTCGGCGACATCGAAGGCATGGAATAGGGGTCACTCGTACCGAAGCGCCTTCATCGGATCGAGGCGCGAGGCGCGGCGCGCTGGAATGTACGCGGCGAGAAATGTGACCGCGAGGACAATCGGCACGACCAGCAGAAGCGCCACGACATCACGTTGATCGTCGCCGCTGGGGAATGCGGCCCGTAACAATTCTCCCGCGCCGATGCTGGCGAACAGGCCCACGACGAGGCCGACGAGCGCCAGCACGATGCCCTGCCGCAGCACCATTCGCAGCACGGTCGGTCTGGTGGCGCCGATCGCCATGCGGATGCCGATTTCCCGGGTTCGCCGGCCGGCCGCATACGCGACCAGGCCGTACAGGCCCACGATCGACAGGCCCAGGCCCATCAGCCCCATCGCTGCCACGATGCCCACCAGCACGTTGAAGATGCTGACCGCGCGCATCCGGTAGAACTCTTCCATGGTGCGGACGTTGAAAACAGGCAGGTTCGCGTCGAGACCACGCACGACCTCGCGTAGCGGCGCGACGAGACTTGCCGGATCGCCGGCGGACTGGGTCACCATGATGATTCGTTGTGGCTTCGTTTGCCGATATGGGAGGTACACGAAGTCCGACGGCGGCTCGGCGATGAAGATGTATTTGCTGGTCTTCGCGAGCCCGACGATCTCGACCCATTGCTTCTCGGAGTCGTCCAATCGAAAACGCTTGCCGAGCGAATTCTGATTCGGCCAGAAGTGCTGGGCGAGGTGCTGGTTCACGATGGCGACGCGCGGGGCGCCGAAGGAATCCTCGACGCGGAAGTTCCGTCCCTCGAGAATCGGGATCCCCATCGTCTCGAAGTAATGCTCCTCCACCATGGACGACAGTACCGTGACGTTGTCCTTCCCGGCCGGGAACTGAAACCCTTCCGGCGCAATCGTCACGGCGCCGATTGAGTCGTTCGACATCGGGATGGACGTGGTCATCGTGACGGTCTTGACGCCCGGCACCTCGCGCGTGCGCTCGGCGACCTGCTGGAAGAACTGCTGCGACTGCGCTTCGGTGTAGCGCACAAGGCTCGGGTCGAAGCTCATCATGAGCAGGTGATCGGTCCGGTAGCCCGGCCCGCTCGCCAGCTGCTGGCGGAAGCCCCGATACATGAACATCGCGACGACGAGCAGGACGACCGAGACGGCAACTTGTCCGCCAACGAGCACCGCCCGGCCCCAGCGACGCCGGCGCCCGGGTGTGACCGTATCGTTCGCCTTCATCACGGCGGTGAGATCGGTGCGCGTCGCCTGGATCGCCGGCACGAGGCTAAAGATCACGGCACTCGCCACCGCCACGACGAGGCTGAAGAGCAGCGCCCGCCGATCCATCTGGAAGGTAAGCGAGATCGGGAGATCCGTGGGCAGTTCAATCTGTCTGAACAGGCTCATGCCGGCATAGCCGACCCCGAGACCTAACACGCCGCCCGCCGCAGCAATCAGGAGGCTCTCCGTCACCAGTTGGCGAACGAGCCGCCCGCGTCCGGCGCCGATGGCGAGGCGCAGCGCCATCTCGCGCGCGCGAACGGGAGCGCGGCTGGTCAACAGTCCTGCGACGTTGGCGCAGGCGACGAACAGAACGGCGAGCGCGAGCGTCGAGAGCATGGCGATCAGCATCGCGTCCGGTGGATCCTGCGCGAGTCTGGCCTGGAGTTCGGTGCGCACGGCGAGGCCACGATTCCTGTTCGTATCCGGGTAGGCCCGCTCGAGATCCGCGGCAATGGCCGTCAGCTCGGTCTGAGCTTCCGCCTGGGTGACCCCGGGCGTGAGGCGTCCCTTGAGCGTGAGGTTGCGGGCGTCGCGCGCCTCGAGCGAACGGACCTTCGGATCGCTCATCACGCGCGACGACATCATCAGCGGCACGAAGAAATCAGAACGAACAAATTGGTTCAATCCGCTGAATTCCGGCGGGGCGACGCCAATCACCGTAAACTCGATGCCGTTGATACGCACGCCGCGGCCAAGCACGCCGCGGTCAGACCCGAATTCCTGCTCCCACATCGTCCGGCCGAGCACGACGACCGCGTCCCGTCCTGGCACGTGATCTTCTTCGGGCCTGAAGGCGCGCCCGATGGTTGGCTCCACGCCCATCAGCGGGAAGAGGTTGCCGCTCACAAGCATGCCCATCTTCAGTTTCGGCGTGGCCTTGGGATCGGTCGCAACACCTGCGGTGAGATAGGTGAACGCCGCCAGTCCGCCGAAGCTCTTGTTGCGATCGCGGACGTCCACGTAGTCCCGGTACGAGGACACCAGGTTGCTGGCGCCGAGCGCTTCGAGCGTCGCCGTCGAGCCCACGGTGAGGACCTCGCCCGGCCGGGCGACCGGGAGCGGCCGGAGCAGTAGCGCATCGGCAAAGCTGAAGATGGCGCAATTGGCGCCGATGCCGATGGCGAGAGACAGGACCGCGACGCTGGTGAACCCAGGACTGGCGGCGAGCATGCGGCAGCCGTACCGGAGATCCTGCCAGAGCCGCTCCAGCCAGATCCATCCCCTCAGGGCACGCGTGTCTTCGTTGATCGCCATCTGTTTTGAGTTAGACGGCAGGCAGAATCTCGATGTTCGTCGTACGGTCCGGCTTTAGCCACAGTAGGTTCCGCTCTCGCTATTTCGTCGTCATGATGTGCACGCCGTCCCAGTCTGCCGGCGGCGGATGATCGTCTGCGTAATACGTGCAGCGGTTCAGGAACACCTTGCTCGGGCGGTCCAGGCCGTCCACGGCGAGCGCTCGCCGAAAGGCCTCAGCCGCTTCGTCCCAGCGCTTCGCGCGGTAGAGTGCGAGGCCGTCGGCAAACCGCGCCACGAGCGTCCGGCGCACGTCGGACAACTCGCCGGCCGCAGCCATGAGCTCGTAAATGGCAATCGGCTGTGCCTTGCCTTTGACCCGAATCCAGTCGAGCTCCCTCGCCTCGAACTGTGCATTGACGCGCGCCCAGGTCTCGGCGCCGACAATGGTCCACGTGCCGTACTCTTTGTTCACGCCCTCGAGCCGCGAGGCGAGGTTCACGCAGTCGCCGATGATCGTGTAGTTGAAGATCGTGTCGGTGCCCATGTTGCCGGCGACGGCCACGCCCGTGTTGACGCCGATGCGCATGCGGAGCTCGGGCGCCTGGGTACCACGCCATTCATCGTTGAGCTCGGCGAGACGGCGCTGCATCGCGAGCGCGGCGCGGCACGCCTGCACCGGGTGCGCAGCGTCGCGAATCGGGCAACCGAAGTACACCATGATCGCATCACCGATGAACTTGTCGAGCGTGGCTCGCTCGGCGAGCAGGACGTCCATCATCGCTTTGAAGTATGTCGACAGTCGGCGTTGGAGCTCCTCCGGCTTCAGACGCTCGGCGACGCTCGTGAACCCCTCGAGGTCGGTGAACAACACCGACACTTCGCATTCCTCGCCGCCAAGCTTGAGTCGCGACGGGTCGTCGAGCATCTGCTGGACGATGGCCGGCGCGACATAGTGTTGAAACGCGCGTCGGATCAGTCGCCGCTCACGCTGTCCGAGCGCGAACCTGTAGGTGGTGGTGGAGACGTACACGCCGGCAACGGCCAGCAGGGGGCCGACAACCGGCACTCGCACATTGTAGGCAGAGAGCGCGACGTAGACGGCGGCGGTGAAGACGAGCGCGCTCGCGATGAGCGTCGCCACGCCGGCCGGCGGCCCGAGGCGATAGAAGGTCAACGCCGCGACGGTCGCGATCGCGATGGACCAGAGGACCAAGGCGCCATACTCGCCGAACGGGTCGGCAATTGCGCGGCGGCGAAGCAGCGTATCGAGCAGGTTCGCCTGCACTTCGGCGCCGGCCATTCGAAGGGCCACCGGCGTGCGGAAATGATCCGGCGCGTCCAGCGCAGCCGCAGCGGAGAGCGACCGGCCCACCAGGACGGCCTTATCGCGAAACAGGCCGGCGGGCAACAGCCCCGGCTCAATCGCCTGGTAGTACGAGACCGTGACGATGCCCTGTCGCGACGCGCCGCAGAAGTGGATCAAGCGAGGACGATCGCCATCCCACGGCGCCGCGGCGTGCGGCTGTCGCCGAGCGACAGCGAGCGCCAGCGCCGGTCGCCCGTCGATCGTAGCGGCCGTGCGGCGCAGCACGCCGTCCGGATCGATGTCGATGCCGACCGCCCCGACGGCAGCGGCTGCTTCGCCGAGCACTGGAATCGGCTCTCTCCACTGCTGCACGGTGTACGCCCGATCGCTCACCTCCGCGCGATCGCTCGCGAGCACGACGTTTCCCGCGCTCCGCACCGCGCGTGCCAGCGCTTCATCATCGGCCGTCGTACTCGGCACGTCGAACAGCAGGTCGAACGCGATCGTGCGCGCACCACCGCGCACGAGCACATCGATCAACTGGGCGTGCAGGCGGCGCGGCCACGGCCATTGCAGCCCGATCTCGCTGAATGACAGCTCGTCGATCGCGACCACGACGATATCGGAGGGCGGACGCGCAACGCGCGTGGCCGTTTGCATCATGCGGTCGTAGAGAGCCCACTCGAGGCGCTGCGAAAGTGAGAGCGCGCCAAGCCCGAGACCGAATGCGACGCCGAGCGCCGCGATCAGCACGTAAGGCAGTGGATGAACGACGGCCTTGGCCGGAAAGAAGAACTGTCGCAGCTGTTCAACGCCGCTCCGGCCGGTCACCTGGCAGGTTCCGACCGACGTTCGCTGGTCATCCGATTCTCCAGCGCAGCGTGATCGACATCCGTCGTTGCGGCAGCGGCTGCTCGACGGCGAGGTTTTCGATCACCGCGTGGAAGCCGCGGTTGAACAGGTTCGTGACACTGCAGGTGAGAAGCCCGCGTTTGCCCGCGAACTCGTACTTGAGCTCGGTGTCAGCGAGAACGAAGGAGCTTTCCGGCAGATCCGTGACCGTCGTTCTCGAGAAGCGCTGCGTCAGGGACCGGGCGCTGATCCGCACGAACAGACCGCGCGGGTGGATGTAGTTGACGCCGACGCCGATCTGATTGTCGTCCCGATCGAACAGCACCGCCCGCCTGCGAATGAATTGCTCATCGGCGAACAGACCGGCTCGCGACCCGAGAATCTGATTGAAAAACGAGCTGAAGCCGGTGGCGCGGAAGTCCGCATCCGGCGTCAGGCTGGCGAAAGACGCCGGCAGGCCCTGGGGGACTCGCAGGAAGGCGGGCGCCACCGTTTTGTGTCGAAACACACGGGCCTCCACAAACGATCGCCCCCACGCGTTCTGTACCGCGAGGTCGGCTTCATCACGCTGCGCGGTTGGCAGCTCGTTGCGCTCGAAGACGAACCCCGCGACCGTCGGCGGCGAGATCTTGGCACTGAGGAAGTCGGAATTTGTGTTCCGGAATCCCGCCAGGTGAATCACAGTGGCCGACGAGAGTCGAACTGACAGCCCGGCGTACGGATTCCAGCGCCCGAAGGTGAAATCGTCGAACGTCTGCTGCACGTCTCCGTACAGGCCATTTTCGTACCGGGCGCCGACGGTCGCATGTACGCGACGCCCGAGCTCGATGTCGTCGCGCACGTAGCCTGAGGCCACGTGCTCGGTCGCGCTCGACTCGTTGTCCAAGTGCGCCACGAGCTCGCCAGTGGGGTCGAACAGGATATCTTCGTGGCAGCTGAACGTCTTGTTACGGTGAGAGAACTCGGTCCCGAAGAGTATCTGATGTCGCCCAATCCGCGTGGCTTGCTGCGCCTGAAGGGTATACGAGTGATACGGATAGGTGAGCCGCGAGGATGAATGCGAGAAGAACTGGCTGAGATCGAAACCCTGACATGCCGACGTGATCGCCTCCGGATCTTCGTCCGAGCTTCCCAGGTAACTGAAGGCCGTCGCCGCGGTGAACGCCGAGCCTGGCCGCCATAGGTGCTTGAATCCCAGCGTCGCCTCGGCCGTGTCGTCGCGGTGCGTGAAGGTGGCGTCGCGGCTCTCCCGGATTTCGTTGACCAGCACCACATTCGGGAACGTGCCGATCGTGCGCGTCACATCGTTGCTCTGCCCGCGAGTATTCTTGACGCCCGTGACACTGAAGAACAGGTCGCTCGCCGCGCCAAGCGCCACCTTCCCCTGCGCGAACCCCTGCACGCGGTGATCGGAGCCGTCGATCCGCGGGCCGTCGCGACGGCTGTAGTCGAGGAACGCGACGTGCGCAAACCGCTGGTTACCCGAGCGGGTGGTGACGTCTGTGGTCGCGTATCCGTCGTTGCCCCCGCCGGAGGTGACGAGCGCCTGCTTGAGCGGCTGTTCGAGGAGCGCCGTGTATTCGCTGAAATTATTGAACGAGTTGAGATTCACTGGTGCGTACAGAAAGTACTGCAGCAGCTCGCTGCCGAGCGCCTGCGTGCGATCGGGCAAGTTGCCGTACGTTTGCGAGAGGAACAGATGGGCGCTGGCGTTGGTGAGGTCCGCGTTCAGGGAGTTGAGCGCTTCGGACGCGCCCCACGCCTCGAACCCAAGCTGGTTGTACAGCTGGGCGAGACTGACGTTCTTCGTGGCCAGATCCCGATCGAGCAGCAGCCGGCTTCGATACACCGCGCGGTTGTCGTTGAGGGCAATGGCATGTCGGAGCTCGTCGAGTGCTGCGATGTGGCGGTTCAGATCGCGCAGGAACAGGCTGGTGTACAGCCACGGCGTCGGGTCGCGCGAATCGAGCCGCTTGGCCGTCGTGAGCGCCGCGAGCCCTTCAGGAAAACGTCGAAGCTGGTAGTACGCCTTGCCGAGATAGCTCTGATAGAGCGACACCTTTGGCTCGAGCAGCGTCGCGGTGAGCATTTCGAGCAGCCCATCGTCGATCTGGTCGTGGCGGAAGTCGAGGAGGCCTAGACCGAGATGCGGCTCGCCAAGCGCCGCGTCGGCCGCGACAGAGGCTTCGAAATCCACTCGCGCCGCATCCCCCGCCCCGTCCGCGAGCTCGATGAAGCCGAGCAGCGATCGAGCCTGGGCATCGGCCGGCGCGATCGCCACCGCCCGGTCGGCATCCTGTCGCGCGCCGGCCGTATCAGCGACGCCGAAGCGGATGCGCGCGCGATCGACCAGTGCGCGGGTGTCGGCCGGATCGATCGCCAGCGCCGTGTCCAGCTCGCGCCGCGCCGCCTCCAGATCAAAAGCCGCCTGCGCGGCTTCGGCTGCCGCGACGTGCGCCGCCACAGAGTCTTGATCCGCGGCGACGGCGGACCGCGCGGCCGCAGCCGCTTCCTCTTTGTGGTTCTGCGTGAGCTCGAGCGCGGAGAGGAGCGCGAGCGGACGCGCCGCCGTCGAATCGAGCGCGCGGGCCGCCTCGATCTCCGTGCGCGCCGCGCCCGCATCGCCCATCGCCAGCGCTGCCGCCGCCAGCTCGGTCCGGCGCTCCACCTCGGCCTCTCCGGTTGCGGTCCCGGCCATCAGCAGCGAGCGCGCTAGCGCCGCGTCGCCGAGCTGCTCGTGCGCCATCGCGGCGCCGATGCGCGCCCAGATGTCGGCGGTCACCACCGGCTGAAACGCGGCGAGCGCGCCCGCGGCATCGCCGGCCTTCATGCGATCGAATCCTGCGCGCGCCGGACCGGCCTGTGCGGCCATGGGCAGATCGTGCCAGGCCGCGCGCGTCGGATAATACAGGACCCACTGCACGGCGTCTTCCGGATTGAGCAGCACGCGCTTGGTGGGCGGCTGTCCCGGAGTCGCCGTCGCTTCCTCGCCGGCAGTGACGAGCAGCGACCCGGCGTCGTTGGAGAATTCCGCAGCCCCTTCAGTGACGGTGAGCACCGTGTTCTGACCGCGAATCGCCAGGTTAATTTCGGTGCCGCGGATGGCGGCAGCGGCCGTCGGCGTCCTGATCGTCAGCCCGCTCGCCGGGTTCTTCGTGCGGAACCACCCTTCGCCTTCGAGCAGACCGAGGGTCGTCGACGTGCCGCCGGCGGTTTTGATCTGCTGCACGGTGAGAACCGCGCCGCCGTTGAGCTTCACCTGGGTTTCGTCAACGAAAAGAATCGCGCTGCGGCTCGCGGTCAGTGTCCGCACGCGGTCGCTGACGAAGAGTGGCTGAAACAGCTTCGCCGTATCCCACTTTTCCTGATCGCTCGCCAGCGCCGAGTCGACATGCCCCTGAATGAGCACGATCTTCCCCTGCGCACCGGCCGCGATCGGTTTCGAGCGTGCCGGCTGCTGCGGCTCACCGGCGGCGAGCCGCGCCGCGAACACCATCAGCGCGAGCGAGACGAGGAAGGCACGCGACCTGGGGGGCGCAAAGCGAGACCGCATCGGACGGGAGTGAAACGCGCGCATGATAGCGGTACGCTGTGAGCTCCGGCAGCGATCTCTGTCGTGTACGCGAAGGGGCGCGACCTGGGAGTCGCAGGTTTCGGGACGCGCTGAATCGCCGGTTCGTGATGAAGCTGACCCGCGTTCTCCGATTCTAAGCCGTCGCCCTCAGGCCACTGTACTCCAACCCGCCCAACAGCGCGACGACCAGTGCCTGGGCGAGAACGAAAGCGAAGCCGAGCGCAGTCGCCTGGATCCATCCAGAGATCAGCAGCAGAACGCTGCCGGCCGCCCATAGTGCGTTGGCGGCGACGACCGTCCACACGCCCGGCGCCGAAATGGTGGTGCGCGTGCCCACATAGACGACGAAGGCCACGTAGACCACCAGAAAGAGGCCAGCCCCGCGCAGCAGCGCCGCCGGTATCCCCAGCAGCCCTTCGAGCGGAACGGCACCGGCGATCATCAAGAGGCCGACGCCGCCACTGGCCACAGCGTCGGCGAGGAGCGCGCGGCGCAGCAGGAGAGGTGGTCGATCGATCAAGCCGGTGAGCGTGCTCACACCAGTCTCCTTCTGTTGCGGCAGCGGCCGCATCCGCCGTCTGCGGATGTCGGACGATAGCGCCGTGACCAACAGCGTGCACGACACTCAGCGCCGATTATCCTTGCCTCTGAGCGGTTGTCAAGGACGATCGGCTTCGCGGAGGCGTCCATGATCCGATCGCGCCTCTCGGAGGAGTCACGCCGACGAACTCATCAGGTGACGCAGGAGTTCGGTACCCGCCCCCGAGCTGGAGGCGTTGGTGCTCGAAGGTCAGATGTCGAAGCTGTCGCCCTCGGACGCCGCATCGGTGGCCGCAAAGATTGTCCGGGCGTCGCTTTCGATCTCGGTCAGCTCCGCGTCGGTGCGTCCAGGTTTGTGATGAAACAGCCAGAGCCGTCCGACCTTCGCAGCGGCGCTGAACCTGGCGGCATCCTCCCACGTGCTGTGGCCCCAACCTCGGTGAGCGGCTATTTCGTCCGGCCTGAAGTGCGCATCGAAGATCACGGCGCGCGCTCCTGCGATGAACTCGCGCAGTGGGTCGTCGAAGGCGTCGACGCCCAACTCGTGGTCGGTCGCGTATACAAGATCGCCGTCCGTGCCGCGAATGCGGTACGCGAACGCGCCGCCTGGATGGTTGAGGGAGATCGCGCGCACCTCGAAGCACTCCACGTTCAGCCGGCCTGGCTGAACCGCCTCAAATTTCGGCCGCGCCGGTAACTGATCGAACGGGACGGGAAAAAACTGTGACTGGAAGATCGTCGTGATCCACGCGGCGCTGTACCCTTCCAGACAAGGCGTCCACAACGTTACGGCTGAGCGCGGCTGATGCAGCGGTTCGAAAAACGGCAGACCCTGCAGGTGGTCCCAGTGGTAATGGGTCAGCAACACCGGAATCGGCCGGGTGACCTCCTCCAGCCTCTTGCCCAGACCCATGATGCCTGATCCGGCGTCCAGCACCAGGTGATCCCCTGAATCGGCCTGCAGCTCGATGCAGGGCGTATTGCAACCGTGGCCAATCGACGACGGGGTTGCCCAGGGCACGGATCCGCGAACTCCCCAGAACGTGACGCGCATACGTTGTTTTCCTTCCAGCACCTTGCGGCACCGAGCTGGCACCGCGGCGGCGATCCACGGCCGGCGTCAAACGTCGGGCGAACAGTGCACGGCCCGCGACGTTCAGATCGCAGCCTCACGGGCGCTCACGGGCCGGCTCCCTCCGACGATGAAGGACGTAGGTCGGGAATGCACCATAGCTCTTGGCGAGCGGCGTCCGACCGACGTAGGCACACACGAACTCCCGCACTTCGTCCGCGCGCGCGAGCGCAGCGAACGCGCCGCTTGCGTACACGTGACCGGGCGGTGTGATCGGTTCAATGCGGGCGGCCTGGCTCACGTGAGCGCCGAAGATATTGGGACGGCCGGTGACCGGATCGATGCATGAATACGCAGGCCCGGCGTGAAGACCGATCCGCAGGCTCAGATCGGTCGAGAGCCCCTTTGCCTGCCAGTCAGTGTCTCGAACGGCTTCACACAAGTCGAGCGCGAAGATTCCGGCATCGCGCACGTTCCGGAACGCGAGATACAGACCATCGCCCCACGTGTTCCTCAAGAGGGGCTCTTGCTCGACTGCCTCCAGCTTACGTACCACGATGCTGAGGTAATGCTCGACGAAGATCGGGATGTCCGCGTCGGTCAGCTTGCTGAAGCCCCGAGCGTCGGCGAACAGCAGACCGACGATCTCGGGCTCGCAAACGGGCCCAGCGTCGTTTGAAGCAGTCGCGCGCGGTCCCGGCGCCACACCCGCGTCGGTGTCCGCGTCCGGCGCGGGGGTAGCGCTCTGGGGCGCGATGATCAACGGCGTCTGGCGCCGCATGATCTCGGCAAGGTCGATGACCTCGACGCGGCGGCGCGCCCGCCGCCACCGCGCGACCGCAGTTGCCGTTCCGCCCACCGCGTCGCCAGGTTTGCCGTCCCACACAGCGAGACACACGAGCTCCGTGTCCAGCTCATCCGCCCGAAGAGCGGCGGCCCCATCCATCAGCAGAAATCCGTATTCGTAAGAGACGCCACCGGTGCCCATGCGATGATGCGACGCGGTGTGCACGTCATGCGCCCCGGCAAGGACACGCTCGAATCGTCCGATCCAGTCGGTCCCGGGACCGAGATCGACGCTGTCCTCGACAAACCGTTCGCGATCATAGGGGAGAATGACGTGGGCTTCGCCGCCCAACTCGAGCACGCTCTCGAGGAACAGGATGTCGGCGCCACAGGCCGCCGACGCGTATCCGAACCCGACGCCCACCTCTCGAAGCCGGTCACCAATCGCCGAGCGCACGGCCGGCTCGAGCTCGGGCGGGAACCGGGGCTCGGTCCGATCAGGACGGTCGATGAGGTGACCCGCGCACAGAACGACGTTCGGAATTCGCAGACAGGCTTCGATGCGGGCGCCGCCGGCCTGGAGGTGGCAGAGGATCAGACGGGCGTTGCGGCGGGTGGACGCCAGGTCGCCCAGATGGGTGGCGCCAAGCGCGGACGCGCGCGCGTACCAGTCTTCCGCCTGGGGCCAATCCTGCAGAATGAGGGCCGCCTCACCCAGCGTCGCGACCGTCCAGTAGTCGTCGCCCGCACTCGGATCGGCGCGTAGATTCAACCGGCACTGCTCGCGGACGCTCAGGGCGAGCGCCGTGGCGGTCTGCGCATCACCGAGCAGCAGCGCCATCGTCGCCGCATTGATCCCGCTCCAGATCCCGCCGAACGCGCGGTGGGCCACCAGGTAGAAGTGAGACGCCTGCTCGAGATGCCGGCGTCGCTCCGAGGCGTCAATACTGGCCGCCCAGAGATCCTTGTGGGTCCGCGCGAGAAGACCGAGCGTTTCTTCGTCCTCGTGCCCCTCGCGCAGCAGCTCATGCAGGATCGGGCTCGCGAGTTGGCTCGCTCCGGATCGCGCCAGCGCGAGCGCCGTTAACTGTCGCAAGCGGACATCGCCGGGAAACTGTCGGAGACCGTCGGCGAGCGCGTCGTAGGCCGCGAGCGGCTCGCTTCGCTGGAGCAGCTCCTGGCCGGCCCGTTGGAACGCGGTTGCGGTGAGTTGAGTGGGCTCGTCCACAGGAGGCCCTGATCTTGGCGCGTCGGCCGACCGCCGGTCAACCCGAGCCGCGGCCCACGGCCGCGCGCTGGACAGGTCCCTGCTTTTGGCCTAGCCTAAACTTGGTTTTTGAGGCTCGCTCCAATCAGCACCCCAGAGGGGAACCGCGCATGGACTTTGAGGGTGATGCCTTCATCAGCTACGCCCACCTGGACAACGTCGAGCTGGTCGAGGGACAGAAAGGATGGGTTTCAAACCTGCATCGCGCCCTGGAAGTCCGGGTTGCGCAGCTGCTGGGCAAGTCGCCGCACATCTGGCGCGATCCCAAACTGCAGGGTAACGATTTCTTTGCCGAGACCCTGGTCGCACGACTGGCGCGCGTGGCCGTCCTCGTGTCGGTTGTCTCGCCGCGTTACATCAAGTCGGAGTGGACGCTGCGCGAGCTCTCAGAGTTTTGGACGGCTGCCGAGCGACAGGGCGGCCTCACCGTGGCCGGCAAGGCACGAATCTTCAAGGTCCTGAAGACGCCGATCCCGCTCGACAGCACGCCCGCCCAACTGCGACCGTTGCTCGGATACGAGTTCTACAAGATCGATCCCGAGACCGGAAAAATCCGAGAGCTCGACGAGGTGTTCGGACCGTCCGCGCAACGCGACTTCTGGATCAAGCTCGACGACCTGGCCCATGACATCTGCGCGCTGCTCGAGAAGCTGGAAAGCCCGCCAGGGACGACGGCGCCAACCGAAGTCGGAAAAGGCGGGGTATTTCTTGCGGAGACCACGAGTGATTTGAGAGAGCAGCGCGAAGCGATCAGGCGCGACCTGCTGCAGCACGGCTACACGGTTTTCCCGGAGGCGGCGCTGCCGCCGGTCGACTCCGACCTGAAGGCGACGGTTCGTGAAAATCTGGCGCGCTGTCGGATGTCAGTCCACCTCATCGGCAAACACTACAGCTTGGTCCCGGAAGGCGCCCTGGAGTCGCTCATCGAGATTCAGAACGAACTCGCCATCGAACGGGGCGAGGCGGGGAAGTTCTCGCGAATCCTGTGGATCCCTCCCGGGCTCGACGTGACCGATCCGCGGCAGCGACAGGTCATCGATCGACTCCGCCTCGATCCGCGGGCTCACCAGGGCGCGGACCTGCTCGAGACGTTTCTGGAAGACCTGACGACGGTCATTCACGATCAGCTGAAGCGGCCGCTGGAACCGACCGTCGAGACCAGCGTTGCTGCGGTGTCCGGCGATTTGCCTCGGCTGTATTTGGTCTACGACCAGCGCGACGAACAGCAAGTCTCCGCGTGGGCGGACGCGCTGTTTGAGGAGCATCTGGAGACCATTCGACCGGCCTTCGAGGGCGACGAAGCCGAGATCCGGGAGTTCCACGACGAAAACCTGTCGACCTGCGACGGCGTGCTGCTGTTTTACGGAACCGCGAGCGAGATCTGGCTGCGGCGCAAGCTGCGCGAGATCCAGAAGGCGGCCGGCCTCGGCCGGACCAAGCCGCGACCGGTTGTCGGCATCGCCGTCATCGCCCCGCGGACCGCGGAGAAGGAACGGTTTCGCACTCATGAAGCTCTGGTCATTCCCCAGTTCGAAGGGTTTTCGCTCGATCCCCTGCGGCCGCTGGTCTCCCGCCTGAAAGGGACCCTCCTGGGAGGCCAGGGGTGAGTCCGACCGGCGCGCTCTTCAATCCTTTTCCCGGACTGCGCCCGTTCGAGCCGGACGAAGACCATCTCTTCTTCGGACGCGAGAAGGAAACCGACGATCTGGTTCGGCGCCTGCGGATGACGCGGTTCGTCTCGGTCGTCGGCACCTCGGGCAGCGGCAAGTCGTCTCTCGTCCGCTCGGGGCTGATTCCATCCCTGCACAGCGGCTTCATGGCCCGGGCGGGCACCAGCTGGCGCGTGGCGATGTTTCGACCAGGCGAGGATCCGATCTCCCATCTGGCCGCCGCGCTCGACGCCCCCGGTGTCCTCGCAGTCGACGATGACCTGGCCAGCACGAACGCGGTGCTGTTCGACGCCACGCTCCGCCGCAGCACGCTCGGGCTTGTCGACCTCGTCCGGCAGGCACAAATTCCGCGCGACGACAACCTCCTGGTCGTCGTCGATCAGTTCGAGGAGCTGTTTCGCTTCCACCGGAGTCGGCAGTTCGAAAATTCGAGAGACGAGGCGGCGGCCTTCGTCAAGCTGCTGCTCGAGGCCACCAGACAGAACGAGATTCCAATTTACGCCGTCTTGACCATGCGGTCCGATTTCATCGGCGACTGCACGGAGTTCATCGGGCTCCCCGAAGCGGTCAACGCCGGCCAGTACCTCGTGCCCCGCATGACGCGCGACGAGCTGCGATCGGCCATGACCGGACCGGTGGCGGTCGGCGGCGCCACGATTGCACCGCGCCTTGTGGTCCGCATGCTCAACGATCTTGGTGCCGATCAGGACCAGCTTCCGGTCCTGCAGCACGCGTTGATGCGAACCTGGGAGCACTGGGAACGGCGGGCACAGCCCGGCGAGCCGATCGACGTCGTCGACTACGAAGAAGTCGGCACGTTGCGCAACTGCCTCTCGATGCACGCCGAAGAGGCGTACGCCGAGTCCGCCGCCGAAGCCAAGCAAGGGATCGCCGAGCAGATCTTCAAGGCGCTGACCGACAGCTTCTCGGATCAGCGCGGTGTCAGGCGGCCCACGTCGATCGCCGAGCTTGCCGCGATCTGCGACATCGATCAAACCGAGGTCATCCGCGTCGTCGAGATCTTCCGGGCCCGGGGCCGCAGCTTCCTGATGCCCCCCCCAGGCAAGCCGCTCAGCTCGCGAGCGATCATCGATCTGTCGCACGAAAGCTTGATGCGGTGCTGGTCGCGTCTGATGGCGTGGGCGGAGGAGGAACAAACGGCCGCGGCCTTCTACGTGCGCCTGTCGGAGGCCGCCCGGTGGTGCGAGGAAGGCACGGCAGGGCTGTGGCGCGATCCCGAGCTCGAACTCGCATTGCGCTGGAGAGACGAGAATCACCCGACGCCCGCGTGGGCGAAGCGGTACGGCGAGTCGTTGGATCGCGCGATGGACTTCCTGCTCCGAAGCGAGCGAGAGCGCCAGCGCGTCGAGGCAGCTGTCGAGAAGGAGCGAAAGACCAAGCTCCGGCGCGCGCAGTGGGCGGCCGGCGTTCTCGGAACGCTGCTCATCGCCACGGCCTCTCTCGCTTACGTGGCGTCCAGAGAGAGTTCGCGAGCTGAAATCAACTTCCAGCTGGCCCGAAACGCGGTCGACCAGACGTTGGCGGCCTCGGATCGCGATCCGGCGCGCATCGGCGCGGACGTGCCCCAGATGGAGGAGTTCCGCCGGGAGTTGCTGAACAGGGCGGAACGCTTCTACGTCGCGTTGATGCAGCAGAAGCCGAGCGGCGAGGACATTCGCAGGGACCTGGCTTTCGCCCACCTCCGGCTGGGCCACATCAGCCGCATGCTCGCGAAGGTCGACAACGCGGCGGAGGAATACCGGCAGGCGATCGCCGCGTTCGAAAGCCTCGTCGCCCTCTCTCCTCGCACGGCCGAGTACCGCGAAGCCCTGGCGGACGTCCAGAACTGGCTGGGCGAGACGCTCAGGCCGATGAGCGGCCGTGCGGCCGACGCGGGAAGGGCCTACGACAGCGCCTTGCTTCGGCAGCAACAGCTGGTTCGAGACAGCCCACGGAACGCGAAATACCAGGAAGAGCTGGCGCGCACCCTGTACAACCGGGGCATCCTTCGCGCTTCCAGCGCCACTCCAGGCGATGCGGACTTCCAGCGCGCCGAGTCGGACTTCCGCGAATCGATTCGGCTTCTGGATTCGCTGGCCGGCAAGACCACCGATTCGCTGCCCTTCCAGGAACTGGCGCGGGCCTACAACAATCTCGCGAGCCTGCTCGCGCAGGACGATCGTCGCGCCGCTGAGGTCGAGCCGCTCTTCACGCGCGCGATCGAGATCGATGAACGTATTGTCGCCGCAGACCCGACGAACCGAGAGTCGAAGATGGAGCTCGCCCAGTACTGCAACAACCTCGCGGAACTGCTCCGCACCAGGAAAGCCTTCGATGCCGCACGACAGCGGAGCGCGCAGGCGATCGACCTGCTCGAGGATCTGGCTCGCCCCGCGCCGTCGCTGGGCATCGAGCAGGCGGATGCGCACGGCCTCCTGGGCCGGATCCTGCAGTCAGCGGGGTCGCGCGGTGCGGAAGACGAATACCGGGAGTCGCTCGCGTTGTTCGAGAAGCTCGCAAACGATCCGACGGTGCCGCGCCTTCAGCAATTCCAACTCCGTTTCGGGGATCTTTTGGTAAACTTGGCGGCTCTGAGCAGGGAGACTGGAGACGCCGAAGGTCCTCGCCAGCTCTTGTCCCGGGCCCTCGGCGTTTACCTGGCGCTTGTCAACCGGGTTCTTCCGGGATCGCCGGCCGAGGCGCAGGACGCCCTTGATAGCCTGTCACACCTGGTCCCGGAACTATCGCCCCGCGATCGCGCTGCGGTGACGGCGCTATCCGATAAAGTTCGGCAAAAGGCGCGTCCGGGAACCAGCCAACGCCAGTAGCGGCCCGGTCCGTACCGGGAATCGGAGGAACCGATGCAACGTCTCGTCGCAGTGATCGTGCTTCTATGGCCCCTGACCGCAGTCGCGCAAGAAACGAGCGCCGACGGAGCGCCGGCGACCGGGGCCCTCGTCTGGCTCGATGCCCTCCGCTCCGCCTCTTCGTCCCAGCAGGCGTCGAATGCGCTCGCTCAGGGGAGGCCGCCCTCACCGCCCCCGACCGACCCGGGACGACGACGCCCCAGCATGGTCGGGTACGTCGACGACAGCACGGTCGAGTCGCAAGTGCGGGTTCGATTCGACTCCGGGTTCCACATTGACACTCCAGATCGCGCGGAGTTCTTCTACGCGAAGTGCGGCTGCTACCGCGGCCTGCCCCAGGCCAACGCCGCGTTCGATCCCAACGCGGCCGGCCCTGGCCCGGCGGTCCTGACCGATTTGAACTTTCAGGAGCTCCGCCTGCGCGGCGAATACGCGGTGCACAACCGCGTGTCCGGATTCGTAGACGTTCCGCTGCGCTGGCTTCAGCCGCAGGCGTTTGCGCCGGGGAGCGGGAGCTTTTCCGATCAGAGCGGATTGGGGGACGCGCGGGCCGGGGTGAAGGTGGCCCTGCTGGCGTCGGAAGACAGCCACCTCACGGCGCAGTTCCAAGCGTGGATGCCATCTGGCAAGGCCTTGAACGGTTTGGGGACGAACCACTGGAGCGTCGAACCCTCGCTGCTCTACTACCAAGCGCTTTCAGATCGCCTCGCGCTCGAATCAGAAATCGGCGATGTCCACCCGACAAATGGGTCGGCGGGAGTGCCGACGTCAAGCCCGGACAAGTTCGCCGGAGATGTTCTGTACTACGGCGTCGGCCCGAGCTTCCAGGTGTACCAAGGCGATGGTCTCCAGTTTGGCCCGATCGTTGAGCTGGTCGGCTGGCACGTCCTCGGAGGATTTCAGACGGCAGCCGTGAGCAACGCAAGCGGCATCAACATCGTCAACCTGAAAGTTGGTGGCCGCGCGACATTCGGTGGTGGCAGCTCTGTGTACGTCGGGTACGGACACGCGCTCACGACCGCGGACTGGTACAACAACATCATCAGAATAGAGTTTCGTCGAACGTTCTGAAACGAACGGCCGCCGGCCGCTAATCCATAGGTAGGCTCGGTGGACGAGGACGTCGCGGATCGGACGCGTCACGGAATCGTTCGCCACGAGCTGCGGAAGCCGTCCAACCGTGTGCTATTATCCTGGCCGACGTCGCGCGGTCCCCCGACGCGCCTGCCGGCGCCTCTGCAATCGACTCAGCCGCCACTGTGAGCCGGTGACATCGTGCCCAACCAATCTGACCTGTCGGAGAGTGTCCCGTGCTGAAGAAACTGACGAGGCTGTTGGCATGGGCCTATTGGAAAGCGAACAAGCCGTTCGTCGCCGCTTTCGCCGAATCGATACTCGGCTATGGAGACGGCCCCTTTAAAGTCGATGGCAGCGCCATCGTCAACAAGCTCGATGGCTTTCTGGCTGGCGTGAACACCCCGGTCTTCCTGCAGTTTATCGGCACCCTGGCCCTGCTCCCCCTTTATGAGCCTCCGAGGTGGCCCAAGTCGAGTGTGGCGCACGCCGCGGTGAAAGTCTGGTACGGATTCAAGAGCTTCCTCGGGCACGGACATTTTCTCGCGTCGAGTCGGGAGAAACGTGCGGCATGGATCGAGCAGATGTATCAGATGCTCATCCGAGATGCTCCCGAACAAGAAGACGATACGGTCAAGACCATCGCCACTCTTGACGTGTTCAAGTTCACGCTGGTGAGCGCTTACCTCGACGACGATCGGCTGTGGCGCGCGATGGAATATGTGCCTGTCGTGCAGCGCGCGTGGAATCCGCCCTCCGGACCGGAATTAAGCAACCCGCCTCGCACCGAATCGTCGAAGCTGCTGCACGAGCGCCGGAAGTCGCCTCAAGAGGTTGCCGTCAGGCCCTCCGGGTCGCTTACCTACTGCGTCATCGGCTCAGGAGCCGGAGGCGCGGTGGCGGCGCGGACGATCCAGGAAGAGAACCCCAAGGCTCGAGTGATCCTGCTCGAAGTCGGCCCGCTGGTGACGAACGACGAGTTCAAGACCTCGGCGTTGGAATCCCTCTCGCAGCTGTACATGAATGCGGGCATCACGTTGTCGAAGGACCAGCAGTTCATGTTTCAGCAGGGCCGATGCGTGGGCGGCTCCACCGTCGTCAACAACGCGGTCGCGTTGAGGCCGGCGGGTTTCTGGTGGGACGATCTGAAACGCCGCTGGGAGAATCTTGGCATCAGACTCGACTACGCCGATTTCAACAGGCAGTTCGACGTGCTCACCGAGCTCCTGCACGTGACTCCCATGGAGGAACGGGTCATCTCGAAGGGGGCACGCACGGTACGGGACGGCTTTGCGAAGCTGGTCGCGGGGGGAGTGGGCCCCGCCACCGCGTACGCTCGGGTGCTCGAGCCGATCACAGTGTCAACCAACTCCCTGAATTGCATCGGATGCGGCCGTTGCAACCTGGGCTGCCAGTACGATGCGAAACAGTCGGTGCTGGTCACATTTATCCCCGAATTTGTGCGGAATGGCGGTCTGCTGGTTCCTGACGCGAGGGTGACCAAGATCGAGTTCGCGCCTGGGGGACCCGCGAACTCGGACCTCGAGGTCCGGGCGATTCATGTCGGTGAGGGCAGCGGTTCGGTCCGGATCGAGGCCGACCGCTTTATTCTCGCGGCGGGAGCGTATGCGTCCACCAAGTTGCTCTGGCGCAGCGGATTTCTGGGCGCCGTGCCCGGTGTCCGCACGGTCGGCAGGCGGTTCAGTGTCAATGTGGGTTCGCCGGTGATCGGGGTGTTCCCGGAACGGCAGGATGCCTTCCTTGCCCAGCAGGTCGCCTATGCCGTGGAAGTGCCCGAGGAGCGGATGATCATCGAGACCGCGTTTGCGCCTCCCGGGCTCGTCGCCCTCGGTCTGCCGGCCTGGGGACCGGAGTTCCAACGCAGGCTGCGCCGGATCTCCAACATGATCACCGCCACACCGGTCTTCGCGTCGCTGGCTTATGGAGAGATCAGGCGCGGTGTCCTTGGTGACAGCGGCTTCGTGATTGACTTCAAACTGATTGATGAAGACTGGCGACGCCTCGCAAAAGGCATGAAGATCACCGCACACGCGATGTTCAAGATGGGTGCCGAGGAAGTCTTCATCAGCAGGTTCAATGCCGGGGTCGTGAGGCGCGTGGAGGATATCGACGACTACTTTGCCGGCATCGACCAGAGCGACTTCATCAGCGTGATGTCGGCGCACATGCAGGGCGGAAACGCGATGGCCCTGAAGCCGCACGACGGCGTCGTCGATCACAATATGAAGGTGTTTGGCGTCCAGAACCTGTGGATCTGCGACGCCAGCGTCATTCCGTCTCCGATCACGGTGAACATTGCCCTGACCGTCATGGCGCTGGCGCGGTACGCAGCACAACGCATCGCCGCCGCTGCCTGAATGAAGGCCAGGAGCACCTATGGACGACGACGACGCCCTGAATCTGATTCGGGATGCGCTCTGTGAAGTGGCTCCGGACAAGGCCGCTCGCTTCGCGCGGCTCAATCCCGACACGGAAATCAAAGACCTCGGGGTCGACTCCATCCGCATCATGGAAATGCTCGGAAATATCGAAGACAGGCTCGGCCGCACGTTCGCAGAAGATGCGCTGGCCACCGCAAGAACGGTCGGCCACGTGATCACCCTCATTCAGACCACATCGAACCGCAGCCCGGTGCGCTGATTTCGCAAAAGGGGGGGCGCCCTGTATTATCAGCTCGGCGATCGGCGACTCCCGCCGTTGTCCAGATCCGAGGCCATGAGCTCGCGACCGCCCTCGTCACCGCCCTCCGAAGGCCCGTTGAACGTCACCTGTCAGCCGGATGAGGTCCCGGGGGCTCAGACCGGGTCCCCGCGGTATCCGGCGTGGCTTTCGGGCCACCTCGAGGAACACCGGCAGTTCATCGACAGTCTCCGGCCGTTTCCTTTTGACCAGCCCTCTGACATTACGGCGTTCCTGTCGCTGCATCAGAACGACTACCTTCGCCTGGCCAATCACCCCGACGTCGTGCGCGCGCGTCGCGAGGCGAACAGCCGCCCCCGCATCGAGTCGTTTTCTTCGTCGGTCTTTGGCGGCGCCTCCGAGGAGCACCAGCGTTTCGTTGCGCTTCTTCGTGAGTCGACGCAGGCCGGCGACGTCGTGCTGACGACGGCCGGCTGGACCGCCAATGTCGGCCTGATCGAAGCTGTCGCTCCGCCGGACCTGCCGATCTACATCGACGTGGACGCCCACGCGTCCATGAGTGACGGGATTCGCCTCTCGCGAGGTCGCCGGGTGGTCGTCAAGCACAACGACCCGGACCATCTCGAAAAACGCGTCGGTATCCATGGACCAGGCCTGGTGTGCATCGACGCGCTGTACAGCACCGACGGCGTGCTCCCCGACCTCCTCCGCTACGTGGAAATCTGCGAGCAATACGACTGCACGCTGATCCTCGACGAGGCACATTCCTTTGGGATGTTCGGCGAGAAGGGAGGAGGACTTGCCGTCGAGCTTGGCCTGGCCGACCGAGTGCATTTTCGAACCGTCAGCCTGAGCAAGGCCTTGGGGGGACACGGAGGGTTCGTCGCAAGCAGCAAAGAGATGATTCGCAGTCTCTGCACCTGTATGCGACCGGTCCTCTTCAGCTCAGCCACTTCCGCCGTGCTCGCGGCGGGGCACATGAAGGCGCTGGAGATCGTCATCCGCGAGCCGGAGCGAGCGCGGCATTGCCTCGCGATGGCTGAACTGCTCAGGTCTCGTTTGCATCAGCAGGGCATCGGAACTGCCGGCAGCGCGAGCCAGATCATCTCCATCTTCTTTCGGGATGAGCAGGCGTGCCGCTTCTACGAAGCCATGAGGGAGCATCGGATACTCACCTCCGTGTTCGTGTTTCCAGCCATCCCCAAGGGCATCACCCTTGCGCGGTTTTCGGTATACGCCGATCTCACTGAACAGGACATCCATTTCATCGCGGACCGCGCAATCGAGGTCCTTCGCGAGATGGGCTCCGATCTGGTGCATGATGGCGGCTGAACCCTCCATCGCGCTGGTCACGGGCGCTTCATCCGGGATAGGGCAGGCGTGCGCCGAACAACTTGCCGTTTTGGGATTCCGCGTGTACGGGACCAGCCGACAGGCGAGTTTCCGCCCACACTCTTTCGAACCTCTCGTGATGGACGTGACCGACGACAACTCAGTCGGTCGCGGGGTGGCAGGTCTGTTGCGACAGCATGGGCGCATCGATTGTGTGATCAACAGCGCGGGCTACGGCCTCGGTGGCTCCGTCGAAGACACCTCAGTCGAAGAGGCTCGGCATCAGTTCGAAGCGAATCTGTTCGGCGTCCTGCGGGTGTGCCGGGCGGTCCTGCCGTCGATGCGCCGGCAGCGCTCGGGTCTCATCGTCAATATCAGCTCGCTTGCGGGCCTCTTCGGGCTGCCTTTTCAGGGGCTGTATTGCGCAAGCAAGTTTGCGCTCGAAGGGCTCAGCGAGAGCCTGCGCCTCGAGACGCGGCCGTTCGGAATCCGAGTCGTCTTGATCGAGCCGGGTGACGTTCGGACGGCGATCACCAGCAACCGCGTGTTTGCGCTGGCGTCACGCGACGGCTCGCCGTACAGCAACACGTTCAGCCGTGCGTTTGCCGTGGTCCAGAAGGAGGAATCCAAAGGCGTTCCACCCACGGAGGTTGCCACCCTCGTCGCCAGGATTGTGCGGGCCCGGCGGACTCGCCTTCGCTACACCGTGGGTCATCCGAGCCAGCGGGTTTCGGCGTTGCTCAAACGCACGCTACCATGGTCAATCTGCGAGCGCCTTCTCCTGTCGTTCTACGGCGCGACGACCGCGTCGGACGGCTCCCCGCAGGATACCCAGCGATCGGATCGAGCTTCGAGTACGAACCGATGAGCGAGAACGGCATTGAAACGATCGAGCGGCTTCGACACCTGATAGCGGAGTCTTGCGCCGTTTTGCCCGAGCTCGTCGTCCCCCAAGCACGGCTGCGCGGCTACGGCATCGATTCGGTTCGCATCATGGACCTGATGCTGACAATCGAGGAGCAGTTCGCCGTCCGATTCAACCTCGAGGAGCTGGATGGCGTGCGTACGGTTGGAGAATTGGCCGCGTACGTCGAGCGGCTTCGGCGACAGACCCGTGATGAGAAGGACGCGCCTCAGAGGGCCCCGCGAGACTGATGAGCGAGCAGGACGTTCAGCGCCATGACGATCCATTCAGGCGTGCGTACGCCGGATCGCTGAAGCCGCACCTCGCGCACCTGCTGGAAGCCTTCGGTCTCGATGTGCACTACCATCGTGCCGTCGGCGATCGTCTCTATTACGAGGGACCGGGCGGTGAGGTGGAGGTCGTCGATTTCGTCGGTGGTTTTGGCGCCTCCCTTCTCGGCCACAATCATCCCGAGCTGGTCGAATTGGCGGGGCAGGTGCTCGCCGAGCAGCGGCCCTTTCATGCACAGGCCAGCATTCGCGGCCACGCCGGGCTGCTCGCCGAGCGACTCTCCTCGTTCGTGGAGCGCACCACCGGCCGCTCCTACATCGTGACGTTGTGCAGCACCGGAGCCGAAGCGGTCGAGGCCGCGATCAAACACGCTGAGCTGGAAGCGTCCAGGCGCAATGATTCCCTGCTGGCGCGTTTCGTCGACACTGGCAAGCGCCTTCGCTTGCGGATTCGCTCGGGTCGGGTCGGTACTGGTTCCGATCTCTTTGAGGACGCGTCGCAGCGTCTGGCCGAGCGCATCGACTCGCTCGACGAGCTCCTCGCAGCGCTCAGTCGAAACATCGAGCGACTCCTCGGCCGCCCACCCACCTTCTTCGCGGTGACTGGCAGCTTCCATGGGAAATCGACCGGCGCCCTGAAGCTGACGCATCGACTCGAATTCCGGAGCCCATGGCGTCGCCTGGGCGACGCGACCGTGTTCGTACCGTTTGGAGACGCGCAGGCGGTACGCGCGGAACTGCAGCGCAGGCGCGAGCCGTATTACACGCTGGCCGTCTCGAAGGACGGTACGCCGGAGCTGCAGGAACAGATCTTCACCAATGTCGCCGCCATCTTCGTCGAGCCCATTCAGGGCGAAGGCGGAATCCACGAACTCAGCCCCGAGTTCGCCCACACGCTCCGGCAGGCAGCGGACAGCGCCGGCTGTCCGCTCGTGATCGACGAGATTCAGAGCGGCCTGGGGCGGGCCGGTGATTTCCTCGCCTCGAAGCGCCTCGGAATTGCCGGCGATTACTACCTGTTCTCAAAAGCGCTGGGCGGCGGCCTTGCGAAAGTCTCGGCTCTCTTGGTCGATCGCGAGCGACATGTGCCCGAATTCGCGTACCTGCACACGTCCACATTCGCCGACGACGACTTCTCGAGCATGATTGCGCTACGCACGCTGGACATCCTGGACAGGCAGGACGGCCGCCTGATCGCCCGGTGTCGAGAGAAGGGAGAGCAACTGCTCGAACGACTCGAGCGAGTTCGGGAGCGTTTCCCCAATCAAGTCCGTGAGGTGCGCGGCCGTGGATTGATGATCGGCGTGGAGCTCATGCCGCAGACCGGTTCTTCCTCACCTTTGCTGCAGGTGCTGTCGGAGCAGAACCTGCTCGGTTACGTGGCTTGCGGCTATCTCTTGCGGGAGCATCGCATTCGTGTCGCTCCCACGTTGTCGAAGAGCACCGTCCTGCGCGTGGAACCCTCCGCATTCGTGAGCGACGAGGCGATTGAACGCCTCGGCGTCGCATTGGAACGCCTCTGCTCGCTGCTTCAGCGGGATAGAGTCGGCCAGCTGGTCGCCTATTTGAGCGATCGCCCGGCCCCGCGAGAGTCGGAGGCCGATCTCCCGACACCACCCGCAAAGCCGCGGCCGAGCCCGGTACCCACCGACGCCGCTCGTGTCGGCTTCCTTGTCCATTTCTCGGAACCGTGCGATCTCCGAGTCTGGGAATCGGGGTTGTCCGCCTTCACCGATTCGGACTGCGCGCGCTTTCTGGATCGCACGCGAGGATCGCTTCAGCCGTTCGTTCTCGACCACGCGGAGATGCGATCATTGCGAAACGCGCACGTGCACGTCACGTTCGTCGGTATCCCGTTTACGGCCCAGCAGGCCGTGCTGAGCATGCGCGCCGGAGACGACTGGGCGCTCGATCTCGTCAAACACGGCGTCCAGCTGGCTCGCGACCATGGGTGTACCGTCGTGGGGCTGGGCGGACACACGTCGATCGTCACCGACAACTGCCGTGAAGTCGTCGAGCTCGACCTGACGGTGACGAGCGGCAACAGTCTGACCGTGGCAGCCGCCATCGAAGGCTGTCGGTTGGCCGCCAACCGCCTCGGGATCGACCTGCAAGCCGGCAGGATGGCGGTCATCGGCGCCGGAGGAAATGTCGGCGCCGTGTTCGCTGAAATCGCGGCCGATGAGGCCGGCCACATCGTTCTGGTTGGCCAAGCCAGGGCCGAACGGTTTCTTCTGCCGGTGGCGCATGCCATCTACGCGCGAGCGTTCAGACGCATGAGGCGCGGCCGGCTTGCAGGAATCGCCGGAAGTATCGCCGACACCAAGACGGTCAAGCGCCTGGCGATCGACGATCTGCGTGAACCGGGCGCTCTCGGCGTAGCCCTGTATGAGGGTTTGTCAGCAGAGCTCGGGGACAAGGCCCCGTTGCGCATCGCGACCTCGCTCGACGTGCTGCGCGAGTGCACCCTGATTGCGTCGTGCACGAGCTCACCCCGCCCGATCGTTTTTCCGGAACATCTCGGCCGCGGTCCGCTCGTCGTCTGCGACGTGGCGGTCCCACAGGATGTTCACCCGCGCGTCGCGGTCGAACGGCCGGATGCGGTCGTTATTCGTGGCGGCCGGGTGTGGGCGCCTCTGGGACAGACGCTCAACGTTCCTGCCATGCGCATGACCAGTTCGGAGCTGTACGGCTGCCTCGCGGAAACCATCCTGCTGGGTTTCGCGGGTTCGGAGTGCCCGAGTTCGTACGGGAAACTCTCGCCGTTCCGAGTACGCCGCATTCGGGAGCTCGCGGCGGCCCATGGCTTTTCCATCGAAGAAAAATGCCTGTGGCCATCGCCGCCGGGCGATCCCGTGGTCGGGTGAGCGTCCATCGGTCCTCGGCTTGTATGGGCATCCACGTCACCACCTGTCCTTTCTGCGAAGCGATGTGTGGCCTCACGCTCGAGGTCGAGCGCGGCGCAATATCACAGATCCGGGGCGATCCTGACGACTCGCTGAGCCGCGGGTTCCTGTGCGCGAAGGCGATGGCCCTGACTGAGGTGTACCAGGATCCGGAGCGCATTCGCGAGCCCTTGAAGCGACACAACGGCCGATGGGTGACCGTCAGCTGGGAAGCAGCGCTCGCCGAAGCGGCCGGGCGCCTGCATGAAATCCAGACGAAGCACGGCAAAGACAGCGTCGCTTTTTACACCGGCAATCCCAATCTCCACTCCTACACCGCGCAGCTTGCTGAGCTCGGGTTCAAGGCGAGCTTGGGCACGAGGGCCCTTTTCTCCACAGCCTCGATGGATCACCTGCCGCATCTCTTTGCTTCCTATCACCTGTTCGGCCATCAATTGCTGCTGCCCGTTCCCGATCTCGACCGCACAGATTTTTTGCTGGTCATCGGGGCCAATCCCGCGGAGTCCAACGGGAGCTTGATGGCGGCGCCCGGCATTCCCCGTCGGTTCCGCGAACTCCGGGCCCGTGGGGGCCGTCTCGTGGTCATCGATCCCCGGCGGACCCGAACGGCAGAATTGGCGGATACGCACTACCCCATTGTTCCGGGCACAGACGCGCTGCTGCTGGCCGCCATGCTTCAGACCCTGGCAGCGGAAGGGCTTGTCACGCCCGGGCGTCTGGAATCCTTCACTCGCGGCATCGACGAGGTCACGCGCGCGATGGCGCCCTATACGCCGGAACGCGTCGCCGGCAGCATCGGCATCGCCGCGGATGAGATTCGGAAGCTCACGCGGGAATTTGCCGCTGCGCCCTCGGCCGTGTGTTATCCCCGGATCGGGGCCTGCACTCAGGAATTCGGCGCGCTCACCTGTTGGCTGGCTCTGGCACTCAACATCCTGACCGGCAACCTGGACCGCTCCGGCGGCGCCATGTTTTCCTTACCCGCCGTGGATATCGTCCGGATCGGCGCGCTCCTGGGTCAAAAAGGCTCGCACAAGACGTGGCACAGCCGCGTCCGCGGGCTGCCGGAGTTCGGTGGGGAACTGCCGGTGGCCGCGCTCGCCGAGGAAATCGACACGCCGGGTCATGGGGGCATCCGCGGGCTCGTCACGTCGGCGGGCAATCCCGTGCTGTCGACCCCCGATGCCGGGAGACTGGACCGCGCCCTCGCGTCACTGGAGTACATGGTCTCCATCGACTTCTATCTGAACGAGACCACGCGCCATGCCGCGTTGATCCTGCCGCCCGTATTCGCGCTCGAGCGAGATCATTACGACATCGCCTTCCGCGCGTTCGGGGTGCGGAACACCGCGAAGTACGCGCCTGCGGTGTTGACTCCTCCGCCCACGAGCAAAACAGATTGGGACATCTACTTCGGACTGGCCCAACGGCTGGAGGCCCGACGAGGCGGCATGAAGGGTTCGATAGCGGGACTGTACCTGAAGGGATTGCAGCGTCTCGGTCCGCGGCGTCTGCTCGACGGGCTTCTGCGAATCGGACCCCACCGGCTCTCACTCAATCGCCTTCGGAAGGAGGCGCACACGATCGACCTGGGACCGCTCACTCCCTGCTTGCCGGGACGATTGTATACGCGCGACAAGCAGATTCATCTTGCGCCGGAGATCCTGCTGGCCGACCTGGAGCGACTGGCGGCTCGACTTTCGCGCAGGCCTGCGCCCGGATCGCTCGCGCTCATCGGGCGACGGCAGATCCGGAACAACAATTCGTGGATGCACAACGCGCCGCGGCTCATGACCGGGCCTGATCGCTGTACGCTCCTGATGCACCCTGCCGATGCCGCAGCACGAGGGTTACCGAACGGGCAGCGCGTGGAAATCCGATCGGCGGTCGGCGCGGTGACGGCACCCCTTGAACTGAGCGACGCCATCATGCCCGGTGTCGTCAGCCTGCCGCACGGATTCGGTCATGGACGGCCGGGAACCGCACAAACGGTCGCAAACGCCCATCCCGGGGCGAGCCTGAATGATCTGACCGACGGGGCGAACGTGGACGCCCCCACGGGCACAGCGACGCTCAGCGCGACGCCGGTCTGGGTCGGCGCGGTGTCGAGCCCGTGAGGTCGCCGTGACCGGGAGTGCTGGAGAGGTCCGGCTGTTATGTCGACGCGTCGACCGTGGTCTGGTCTGCTGAGTGCTGCTCCGGGCGCAGGCGCTCCGCTTCGAAACGCGTTCGCAAGTACTGCTGCTTGATCTCATGCCGCTTGAGCTTGCCCGAAGACGTCTTGGGCAGGCTGCCGGGACGCAACCAGACGACATCGGCGGGCTTGGTGAACACGGCGTTGTGCACGGCGTCTTCGACATCGGCGACGAGCCGGTTGAAATCCTTGGCCCGGGCTTCAACGATGACGACCAACTCTTCGCCGGATGCTCCAGGCCGCGAGAAGGCCACGACGCTACCCTCGCGAACGCCATCGACTTCCGCCACCGTCCACTCGATCGTTTGCGGATGGTGATTCCGGCCATTGAGGATGATGAGATCCTTGGAGCGCCCGGTGATAAACAGCTCCCCCGTTGACAGATAGCCCAGGTCGCCCGTCGAGAGCCACCCATCCCGCCACACTCGGGCCCAGGCTTCGGGCTCGCCGAAGTAGCCGGCCGCAACGGACGGACCGCGGACGCACACCTCGCCCTCAACATCGTCGGGCGCTCGTTCTCCATTGACGTCGAGGATCGCGACTTCCGCTCCGGATAGGATCCGGCCGCACGAGACGTGTTCGATGGCACTGACCGCGTCACCATCACCCACCGGGCGGGCGATTCCGTCCTGTTGGAACGCCTCAGCATCGACGAGCCGCGTGCGCAATGGCTGCCCGAGCGTCTTCATGGCGACGGCCAAGGTGCACTCAGCCAACCCGTACGCCGGCACCACCGCAGCCGGGTTAAGCCGGCAGGACTCGCTGAAGACCCTCACAAACTCCCGCACAGTGGGCGGATGGATGGGTTCGGCGCCACATCCTATCGCCTTCAGGCAGGAAAGATCCCAGCGACCGAGCTCGGCCGCCCGCACACGACGCGCCGCCAGTGAAAAGGCGAAATTCGGCGCGAACGTCACCGTTGCGCGGTGGAGATCCACCGCGTCCAGCCAGGCCGACGCGTTCTTGATGAACCGCAACGTCGGTATGAACACCACCGAAACGCCCCAGAACAGCGGACCGAGCACGAATCCGACCAGGCCCATGTCGTGATAGAGCGGCAGCCAGCAGACACCGCTATCGCGGTCAGGATCCATCTTCAGGCCGGTGCCCATGAACGCCCGGATATTGCTGACCAGCGAGCGATGCGTCACCATCACACCGCGCGGGGCCATTGTGGAACCTGACGTGTACTGCAGAAACGCGAGGTCGTCCGGTAAGATGTCGGGGTAGTGCGTCTCGCGCGAGCTTCCCGTCAACTCCCTCGTTGACACAACAGTCTTCAGCCCCTCGACCCACGCCGGAAGCGCCCGCACAATACCGATCACTTGCGGAGACGCGACCAAGACCCGGGCTCCCGAGGACCGGAGGATCGCGCCGGTCTGCTTGCAGTAGTTTTCCAGGCCGCCGAGATAGTGCGGGGGATACAGCGGCACCGGCACCACGCCCGTCCGCAGCGCCGCAAGGAACGCGAGCACGAAATCCTCGGGTTCGGCGATGACCAACCCGAGCCGGTCACCCTTGTGCAGCCCAAGCTGCTGCATGGCTGCGGCGCGGCGGGCCGTTTCCGCTTCTAGCTCGGCGAACGTGTACTTCGTTTCATCGCCGTGCAGATTCTGAAACGTGAAGCCGTTACGTGAATCGGCCTTCGCCGCCGCAAGGGCCTCGACCACGGTATCGAACTGAGTCCTCACGGCCAGTGACTCCTGACTTCCCGGTTTGCCGACCGGACACGGTCGGCTGTCCTCGCCGAGCGCACGACAGGGTTGCTCCCTCTAACGATCAACGGCACGGTTGCTCACGAGAAGCTCTGCGTGGCCGGCACCGGCGCCTTGTCGCCCGGTCCTGCAGGTCGTGGGACGCCGTACACCCGGGTCAACAACGCCGCCAGGATCAGCGCGAGCGCGCCGCCGTACACCGGACGAGTGCCAAGGCTGGGCTCTGAAATCAGGGTCTGCAGGCCCAGGAGAGGCAGCGCGATGACCCCGAACCACTGCAGAGGGCTCCAGAGGCGGTTGCGATACGGCCGCGGCGCATCCGGTCGACGTTTGCGCAACACCAGCGCCGAGAGCAGGAAGGCCGCGTACAGCACACAGATGATCGCGGCGCCGATGACGGCGACCAGCAGTGCGGCTCCCCACGCCATCACCGCGATTGCGGAAACCAAGGCCAGGCTGCTCAGCAAGAGCACCGCCGCTACGGGAGCCCCGGTGCGAAGTGACAGCGAGGCGCACCACTCCGGAAAGTGGCCTTCCCGCGCCAGCAGGTAGATGAGGCGAGACCCACCCATGATGCCCGCGTTGAACGTCGACACGGTCGCCGCCAGGGCCAGAGCCAGCGCGAGATACACGCCAGTCGGGCCATAGATCGCCGTCAAGTAGCCCACCTGCGGCACCGGAGTGGAACTGATGATGTGCCGAGGCAACTGGGAGGCGGCGCCCAGGACGAAGACCCCGAACGTGATGATGAGCACACCCACCGAAATGGCCATCGATATAGGCACTTTCCAATGGTAAGAGCTCGGCCGCAGGCCGACCGGAGTCACCCACTCGAAGCCCATATAGAGGAACACGGCCAGGCCAGCCGCCGCTGGCAGCGATCGCAGCAGTTCAGGAGTGACCGGCCCGATCTGACCGGTGAGAGGGATTCGTGGAGACAGAAACCCCAGAGAGCCCGAGATCGCGATGAACAACACCACACCGACGGTTGCGATCATCTGCACGCTGCGCGGCAACTCCAGACCCACCAGATTGACGGCCGTAATGGCGCACAACAGGATGACGATCGTGGGTAGGGCGGTGGCAGCGGGAAAGGCGGCGTGGAAGACTTGCGAGAAAATGAAGCTCTCGAGGCCCGCGACGAGCACGACGGAGATCAAGTACAGGTACACAAGAAGCAGCGAGGCCCGATCGCCAAATGCCGTCTTCAGATACGTTCTGACCGCCGGCGCCGACGGGTACATGCTGGCCAGCTCACCGATCGACAGCGCGATGATCAGGCAGAAGAAACCCGCGAGAGCGATTCCCACCAGCGCCCCGGGTCCGGTCGTGATCTCGAATAAGCCGGAGATCATCGTGAACACGCTGGTCGCCAGCGTCATGCCACAACTGACCGTGACGTAGAAGAAGAGTTCTTTCGCGCCTTTCATCGGTTGCGCCGTGAATCCTGAGCTGGACCCAGCGGTCGGCCGTCGTTTCGGCCGTTATCCAAGGCGCCAGATGACCATGGCCAATGCCTCGAGCTTGACCTTGTCCCGGTCCGGGGAATAGACGGCGAGCGCCCCGTCCACGAGCGCAGTGGCCGGGTTGTACCTTCCGGCGAAGATCTCCTGCAAGACATCCTCTTCCGCCTGCAGATGAACCACTCCGTCGGCCTCTTCGTCGAAATCGCACATCGGCCGAACTTCGACCATCACCTGATCTTTCACGACCAGGCCGAATTTCGAGCCCGTATCCGTGGAATCCAGGAGAACGATTCGATTCCAGTCCTTGACCAGCTTCTGGGCCCGGGGATTGCCGTTGAAGCGGTCTTTGAAATCCTGCAGAACGTTCTCGTATGTTCGCTTTTCTGAAGTCCACATCTTGGATCCTGCCTGCTCAGCACGTGAAAGACACACCGATGAACGCCAGCGCTTACGTCCAGGGTTGGTCGAGGCCGAGGATTTGCGTCCCGATGACGAGCTTGACCGTATCGTCCGACGGGCCCATGACCGATCCGGCGCGCCCGTCGCGATAGCAGCGCTCGACCACGTGGCCGCGTTTATAACCCGCGCCCCCGCAGACCTGGAGCGCCTTGTTGGTCACCATGATGGCCATCTCGCATGCCGCCGGCTTCAACGAGGCCACCTCGATAAAGAACGGATCGTCTGGATTGTCACGGATGACCTCGTCCAGCAGACCAGCCTGCTTGAACTCACTGAAGAGCACCATCGCGTTGTCGGCGTGCTGGGCGATGCGAATGGTCGTGAAGCGGACCGTATCGATGGCGATGCGCATTTCGGCCACGAGCCGCTGCACCGTCTCCAGGTGGGCCAGCGAGCGATTGGTATCGGAGTGAATGCGTGTCTTGACGTGTTCCACCGCCGCTTCGTAGGCGGCCTGAGCGACCCCGATGTAGACCGCGGCCATCCCGCAGAGATAGATGGGCAGCGCAAAGGCCATCATGTACCCGAAGCCTTCGTTCGGGTTTCCCAGCCGCTGCGCGCCGGGCACCTGACAGTGATCGAAATGGACAGGCCGGCTGGAATTGCCCCGCAGTCCCATGCCGTCCCAGTCGCCGATGCACTTGATGTTCGGGTCGTCGCCCCTGATGAAGAACAGGCTCATGTCATGGGCGGCGACCCCGCGAGCGGACCGCACAGGCACCAGGTAGTAGTCGACGTAGCCAGAACTGGTGCAGAAAGACTTGAATGAGTCGATGACGAACCCGTCGCCGTTCGGCTCGGCAAAGCTGTCCATGTGCCAGATCTTGTTGCCCGAGCCCGGCTCGCTCATCGCAAAGGCCCCGAACAATTGATCCCGGGCAATCGGGGCAACGTACGCCTCGGCCTGCTCCGGCGTGGCCATGGCGCACATGACGGGGATGGTCGTCTGGTGCATGTGGTAGGCCATGCCGGTGGCGGCGCACCCCTTCGAGATCGCCTCGGTCACCACCACTGCCGTGAGAATACTCTCACCGGGGCCCCCGTATTCTTTGTCGACGAGCAGCCCGAGCAACCCCGCATCTGACAGCGCTTTGATATTCTCCTGCGGAAAAACCGCCGACCGATCGACGCGGTCCGCGTTCGGCCGAAGCACCTCGCGAACCACTGCTTCGGCAGTCCGCTTCCACTTCCCTTGGCTCTTGTTCAAAGCCAAGCCGTCTAAATTGAGGAAATGTCCCACACGTTCCTTTGTTCTGGTCGCGGATGGCTGTCCTTGTTCTGGTGGCCGGTCCGGAGGACCGCTCCGAGAACAGCAAGGAAGCCTATCCCCTTCCCACTGGTGCGTCAAACGCCCGCCTTTCTGCGTGTCGCCCTTCTGCGCCGACGACGTCCGACGCAATCGGGCGGTTCGAGAGGCGACGAAGGGGTCGCGTCTTTCGTTTCACAACGCAGCTGAGGCTCGATCGGTCGCTCAGGCACTTGATCGGTGGTAAGCTTCATCGGAGTTCAGCTCGTGTCACATTCGTCAGTCGAACCCCGATACGATCACAGCCTCCGAGAGCCGGTGTGCCTCCCACAGAGCTCCCGCCACCTCGTCTAGCAGATCTTCCGCCCGGACCGCGCTCGTTCCCGCTCATCGCGGCGCACTATCTCAGGGATTCGTACGGCTTCTACGCGCGCTGCGTGAAGCGGTACGGCGATCCGTTCAGCCTCGTGACGCCGTGGGGGCCGCTGGTCGTGACGGGCCGGCCCGAAGGGATCGAAACCATCTTTTCTGCCCCGCCGGAAAGCTTCGGAATTTTTGCCCGAACCGTTGTCGAACCGTTCCTGGGCCCGACATCGTTGATGGTGACCAGCGGACATGAGCACCTGCGGAACCGGCGTTTGCTGACGCCTCGGTTTCACACACGTTCGGTGAGCCATCACGCCGCCGCCATGGCTGAGCTGACCCGGCAGGAAGCGAGTCGGTGGCCGGTCGGCACACCGATCGTCGCCCAGGACGCCATGCACGCGATCACCTTGGAGATCATTCTGACCGTGTTCTTTGCGGCAAAGGACGAACGGAAGGAGGCACTTCGGAACGCCCTCCTGGCGGTCCAGCGGACGATGAGTCCGGCGATTGCGTTTCTGCCGTTCATTCGCCGGGAATTCGGCGGGGTCGGTCCATGGGCGCGTTTTCAGCGCGCGATGCGGCACCTCAACGGAATCGCCCAGCAGATGATCGACGAGGCCCGACGCCGTGAGGCGGGGGACGATCTGCTCAGCGTGCTTGTCGGCGTCCGCGACGAGGAGGGGCACGGATATAGCGACGTCGAAGTCCGCGACCAGTTGGTCTCGTTGGTCTATGCCGGCCACGAAACGCTTGCGGGGTCGCTCGCGTGGACGTTGTATTGGCTTCATCGTCACCCGGCGACGCTCGACCGACTCCGGGAGGAACTGGCGACAACCGGCTCCGCAGGGGGTACTGGGCGACTCGCGTCACTGGCGTACCTCGACGCGGTCTGCAACGAAAGCCTCCGCCTCGGACCGATCGTGCCGGAGGTCACGCGCCTTCTGCGTCGGCCGATGACGTTGCTCGGGTATCAGCTGCCTGCCGGCGTGACCGTGGCGCCATCGATTGCGCTCGTCCACATGAATGAAGCCATCTACCCCCGGCCGCTGGAATTCCGGCCCGAACGGTTTCTCGACCGCAAGTACTCGGCGTTCGAGTTCATCCCGTTTGGCGGCGGCACTCATCGATGTCTTGGCGCGTCGCTGGCCATGTACGAAATGAAAATCGTGTTGGCCACGATCCTTCGATGCTGCCGGTTCCGCCTGGTGACCAAGGGCTCCGTCCGGCCGACGCGGAGGGGTGTGCTGCTCGGTCCGCACGATGGTGTGGTTCTCGCGCTGGAACAAGCAGTCGGGCCAGACCGGGACTTCGCGCCCGAGGCCGACGGGCAGGACATTCTCGAGCGCCACTCTGGAAATACGCCCCCGGGTGCTGGCCGGCCTCAGTGACCTCCGTGCTCACCTGGCGTTCCATTCCGGGCTGGTTGTGGATCCTGTCGGCGCCGGCGGCTGTGGTCGCCGCGCTCGCCGTGGCCAGCATCCTTGCGTCCATTGGGGGGTTCGTCTATTCGTTTCTTGTCGCTCCGCGGTTCCTGTTCGCGCGAAAGCCCCAGACCGAACGCTATGCGCACCGCAGAATCCCGCCACGCGCGCTCAACGCGATGGTCAGGGAGGTCTGGAGCCTCATGCTCTTTGTCGGCTTGTACATGTGCAGGCCGATGGCCAGGGGCTTCAACATGAGTCCGGGACAGGGTGTGCCACCGGTCATTTTCGTGCATGGTTACGGGGTCTCGACCATGAGCTGGTACTGGTTCATGCGAATGCTGGCGCGCCGGGGCGTCGGCCGCCCGATGTACGCGCTGGAATACAACTGGTTGGCACCGGTGGAGGAATCGAGCCAGGACCTGGCCCGATTGATCGAGCGGGCGCTTGCCGAGCAGGGCGCGAGCCAGGTCGATATCATCGCTCACAGCTGGGGCGGCTTTCTGTCCCGCTGGTACATCGAAAGACTCGGACAAGGCGCCCGCGTCAGACAGCTGATCATGATCAGCACGCCGCTTCAGGGCACCTGGATGGCACTTTTGGCGTTCGGTGGACCGCGGCGCGAAATGGAGGTCGGTAGTCGCTTCGTGATGTCCCTGGCGGCGGCGCCTCCCTCGCCTCCCTATGCGACGCTGTGGTCCGAATGCGACCAAATCGTCACGCCGCCGCAGCTGTGTTTGCTCGCGGATCCCGACGGGAATCTGGCGTTCTCCTACAGATTCACAGGCATCGCGCACCTCACGATGCAGCGCGATGCGCACGTGGCAGACGTGGTGGCGGCGTTGTGTGAGAACCCCTCGGCATGGACCTCGGGGCGCGACTGACCCACCGACGCTCAGATTCGGCTGCGCCGGCCGGCCCGACTCGGCGCGATCGACCGGTGCCGCACGGGCTCTCCGAGCTCGAGTTACACGAAATGCGGCATCACCTGCTCGGCAAACGTCCGTATCGATTCCATGATGAGGTCATGCGGAATGGTCCCCGCGTGCATCACCAGGAGGAGCTCGTCGACACCGCTATCGACGAATCGCTGGACTGTCTCCCGCGCCGACACGGGATCGCCGGCGATCACTGCCACCTGGGATCCCGGGGCGTTGCGCAACCGCATCGCCTCGTCGAGCTCCGCGTCCGGGAAAAAGCCACGCTCCACCTCGAGCGGTCCCACGGGGCGTGTCCCGCTCCAGTAGTAGAGGGCGAGCGTGTCGGCGAAGAACCGGGCGCCTCGATACCCGTAGGCGCAGGCCTTGCGATCGTCGTTGAGGACCAGGGTCACGGGCGTGCACGCGAACGAGTTATTGATCGCCCTTCCGTCGGGCTTTGCCTCAGAGACCGCCTGCCGATACTGCTCGACCTTCTCGGCCAGATAGTCGTCGGAGCCAATGGCGAAATTCAAGGCGCCGATCCCCAGACGGCCCACGAGCGCCGCACTGTCGGGTTTCGAGCAGGCGGCGAATATCGGCGGGTGAGGCGACTGCACAGGCTTGGGAATCACCTGCGTTGGCGGAATGTCGAAGAATCGCCCTTTGTACTCGAACACCGGTTCCTTCCACATCCTTGGGATGATCTCGAGCGCCTCAAGCCACTGTTCGTGTAATGTGGCGCGGTCGATTTCGAACGCGGCTTGCTCGACGAGCGACGCGGACTTGCCCGAACCCCAGTTGACGCGGCCCTCCGAGAGAATGTCGAGAGTGGCGATGCGCTCGGCGACGCGGATCGGATGGTTGTATCGGGACGGCAGGAGCGTCACCCCGTGACCGACACGGATCCGTCGGGTCTTCGCGGCGACAAACGAGAGGAACACCTCAGGAGCGGAGCTGTGCGAGTACTCGAAGAGGCCATGATGCTCCACGGCCCACGCACAATGATAACCAAGGGCGTCGGCCAGGACCGCGGCTTCGAGCGCATCGTGAAAGGCTCGTGCCTCCTTCTGCGGGCTCGGTTGCGAGATCTGCATTTCAAAGAAGAGCGAGAACTTCACACATCACCTGTCGACGCGAGCCAGCGTCCGAGCAGCCGAGGTCCCCATCCCTGCGGCCCCTGGGTATGCACTTGACCGCGGAAATTCGAAATGATCCCCGCGACGACCATCCACGCATGGGGTTGGCCCTCCGCGAGAATTCGTCCGGCCAACAACTCCTGGCTCCAGCTCGACCGGCCGCACAAGAGCTTGAGAAACAGCGTTGACTTCATCGTGATGACCGCGTCGGCCGGGCGGCGGAGACCCGGCCGCATACGCAAACGCCCGTCCTCGACGAGAATGCTGTAGTCGGCGCCTTCGGGACCCGTGAGCATCAGGTGAATCAGCAAGTGCATTCCTGCCAGTTCCAGGCTTTTCGGCTGATGCCACGAGGCCATTCTCACGGCTCGAAAAAACCAGCGGATTCGCGCTCCGCTCCGCCGCCTGGCTATCGTCACGTAGGTCGTCAGCACGTCCAGCGTGGTCGGGCAGCGCGGTTTCCAGCCGAGGACCTCGCGCGCCCGCTGGCTGCTCATGGTCATCGGCACACCGCCGCACGTGAGCCACGCGGGATCGAAGGAGTACCCGAGCCGGAGCCATTCCCCCACCCGCGAGAGCTCGGCCAGAGGGCGGGCGAGAAATCGGGGCGGAACCCTGACCGGCCGCATGCGGACCGATGCGGCCAGTTCCCTCGTCGGCATCGGCGAGTCGGCGGCAAGGTTGAAGGCGCCGGGCGCGCGCATGCGCAAAATCAGCACGAGCGCTTCGACCACGTCTTCGTCCCAGACAACAGGCAACGGCGCCCCCATGTCGGGAAGGAGCCGGTGCCGAAGCATGGTTCCCATGAGATTGGGCATCTGCGGTCCGACAAGGATCGCCGGCCGAATCCGGCTGACGATCACATCGGGGCGGTCTCGTTCGATGGCGTCGAGCCACTCTTCGACCTTGAACTTCGTGGCGGCGTATCCGAATTCCGGCTGAAAACGGCGCGGGCTGTTTTCGACGAGCGGCATCGGGTGACCCGGCACGGCACCGTACGCGGCGACCGACGAGCAGAACACAAGATGCGGCACGCCCGAGGCCATGGCCTGCGTGAACACATTGCGGCTGCCTTGGACGTTGACCTCTTCCGCCAAGTTGCCGGCGTAATAGCCAGACACCAGGTACGCGAGATGCACGATCGCGTCGCCGCTCTGGAAATACTGACCGATGTCGGGGTCTCGAACGTCGGCTCGAATCCACTGCAGTTTGCGGCTGCGCAGCAGCGGCGGCCGGAGGTCGATTGAGATGACCGATTCCACTCCGCGGTCTCCAAACAGGCGCCGCAGCAACAGCGTGCCCAGTTGGCCGGAACCGCCGGTAACAACAATCTTCACGACCGCCCCCAACGTGCCGGTTACGAAAAGTCACCTTCGCGGTACAGGCACTTGCCCTTTGGTGTACCGGTGGCGCGTCCGTGCCTGACGTCATCTAGACTTAACATGCCGTCGATGTCCCGACAATGCCGTGTGATGCGGGGGGCGGTCTCCGACCGGCCACGTGTGGGTGATCCGAGGAGACAACACGGGCGGTGTGCGAGAGAGGGGCGCAGTGCTCCTCGAACGGCGCGACGCTCAGGAAGTTGACGCCCTGGACCCGTGGGAGGTTGGCGCCTCGGACCCGCGGGTCGACGCGCCGATGTGATTCAGCTCTCTCAAAATCTGGCGGTAGCACTCGAAGAGGGACACCTCTTCGTACGCCACCCCGCGCTCCACGCAGAACTTTCTGACGATCGGCAAGGCGCGCCGGATCTTATTGCGGCTCATAGCCGGGAAGAGGTGGTGTTCGATCTGGTGGTTCAGCGACCCCCAGAGACACTCGAACAACGGATGCGTCCTCACATTCCGTGAAGGCTCGACCTGATCGACAAAGGGATCCGACGCGTCCTTCGACGCGAAAGGACGGCCCAGGTGATTTGTCATGAGGACCGTCGAGAGGTAGGTGCCTGCCACCATATGGTGCATGAGAGCGACCCCTAGTGCGGGCCACGGACCCAGCCAATAGACAAGGAATCCGATATACGCGGCATGGTGCAGCGTCACCAACCCCAGCTCGAGCCACCGGCGTCGCGGCCGTTCGAGGAGCAGGAATTTGAAGCCGAGGAACTTGAGGGTCAACGTCTCCATCGGAAACAGCAGCGGAAGGAGATAGGCCTGATGTTTCACGACCAACCGCTTCCAACCGCGAACATTCCGCGCCTCCTCCTCGGATAGCGCGAGGGCAACCCTCAGCACTGGCAGGTCGGGATCCAGTTCGTTGTGATTCGGATGTGCATGGTGCCGGCTGTGATGAGGCGTATACCAGCCGTAGGCGAGGCCGATTAACAGGTCTGCCGCGATCAGGCCGACCGCGTCATTCTTCCAGGTCTCTCGAAAAATCGCTCCGTGCCCGGCATCGTGCATCAGGAATCCCAGTTGAACGCTTATGAATCCGAACAGGCACGTATTGAGGAAGATCGCCGCCGGCCGGGTGGCCCACGTAAAGATCCACAGACAGAACGTGAAACCTAGGAGGGTGCCCGCCATGGCGAGGCCGTAGTACAAAGGCTGCTTGTCAAAAAACCCGGCCCGCGCCAACAGTTTTCGGAGTTCTTGGTAGTTGCTCGCCACAGTGACTCTTCCTTCAGCCTCGGCCGGCAGCATAAGCCAGAGCCGCCGAGCGTCGCAGATTTCTTGGGCCCCGGCTGAGCACGGGTGACCGACCGCCCGGAGCCACGGTGCAGTATACTCTGCGCGCTTTCCAAGCTGTCCCCCGAGGTCGGCGCCGAGTTGATGTGTGCGGGCGTGCCACGAGGGACGCCTTATCGAAACATGAGGGCCGCACACGCCCGTGTCCTATGCTGAAAGCCGCCTCGATTCCCACGCCGCTCGTCGCGCATCACGACGCCGTGACCATTGTTGCGTCGCCGCGGCCCGCGCGCTTCCCATTCCTCGCGATCGCGGCACGGCTGCTTTGGTGGTGCGTGGCCACTCTGTGGCTTCGGGTCACGCGTCGTGGGGGCCCCTCCGAGTACGGTCGCAGGTTTCGGTTGCTCCTCGAAGACCTTGGCGGCCTCTGGATCAAACTGGGACAGCTGCTCTCGCTGCGAGTCGACCTGTTTCCCCTCGAGTTCTGTCGCGAACTCGCGCAGCTCCAGATCAAGGCCGTGGGATTCCCGGCAGCCGAGGCCATCCGGATTCTCGAGGCCGATCTGGAAAGCCCTCTCCAGTCACTCTTTTGTGAGTTCGACGAGACACCGATCGCCGCCGCGTCAATGGGCCAGGTCCATCTGGCGCGTCTCGGTCAATCGGGGGTTCGCGTCGCCGTCAAGGTGCAACGCCCGCACCTCCCGCTGACCTTCGAGCACCAGCTTCGCATCATCCAGTGGATTGTGCGCATGGTGCGGCGCGTCGGGTACCGGCCCAACCTGCGCTGGGACGAGTTGATCTGGGAACTCAATCAAATCATGCAGGAGGAAATGGACTGCCGATACGAAGGCTCGACGACGCGGCGCATGCGGCGCACGCTCGAGGCGCACAACATTGTCGCTCCCAAGGTGTTCTACGCAACCAGACGCGTGCTGGTCACGGAGTTCATCGAGGGGGTGCTCATGGCGGACTACATTCACGTACTCAACACCGATCCCGACCGCGTGGAATCGTGGCTCGCGGAGAACCGCGTCGACCCGAAGGTGGTCGGGCGGCGGCTCATCCTGTCGCTGCTGCGACAGATACTGGAAGACAACCTCTTCCATGGGGATCTGCACCCGGGAAACGTCATGCTGCTGCGCGACAGCCAGGTGGCGCTCATCGACTTCGGCGGATGCAGCTTCACCGAGCGGGAGTATCTCGAGTACTTTCGTCAAACGATTCTGGCGCTCGCGGCGCGCGACTACTCCAAGGCCGCGGATGTGTGCGTGCTCATGTGTGGACCGCTGCCGCGCGTAGACCTCGACGCCATCCGCGAGGGGTTCATCCGGGCCATGCACGAGTGGGCGGCCAAGACCGCCGTGCCCGAGGTGCCGTACCATGAGAAGTCGGTCGCGGTCATCTACAACGACGTGATCCGGATTCTCTACGAGCACGATTGCACGATGGAATGGGCGCTGCTGCGTATCCGCCGGGCGCAGGAGACTCTGGACGCGTCGCTGTTGTACCTGGCTCCAGAGGTCGATTACTCGAAGATCGCCGCCCAGTACTTTCGAGCGGCGGATCGCCGGGCATTGGCCACCACCGCAGCCGACAGGTCACGCGCAAAGGAGCTCTCTGCTCTCGGCGCCGCGCTGGAGATGGCCGAGCGCCTGGAAGAGTTCACGCTCTTTCGGGCCGCTGTCATCAGACGCCACGTCCAGCGGTTCCAGGCCGCGACCAGGGCCGTCGACCTGTTCGCGGCCGGCGTCAGCCGACTCGCCCTCATCAGCTGCCCGGTCACGGTGTTCGTGTTTGCGGCGTTTCTTGCCCAGCGCCATCCTCTGGGGGCGGCGGCTGTTCTAGGCGAAGCGATCATGCGATGGTTGCGCGTCGTACCAATTCTCGATGGGCACGTGTGGAGCATCGTGCTGGTCGCGAGCGCGTTGGGGTGCCACGCGCTGATGCGGCTGCGCAGCCGGATGCGACGGCACGACCTGCGGTCCGAGGAGCAGGTGGCTCTATTCTGATCGGCGCGCGTGTATACTACGCGCCCGGTCGTTGACTGGCGGCCCCATGCTAAAGCCTTCGGATACTCCCACCAGACTTCTCGATCCACGCGAGCGACCGGCAGTCGTGATCGCCGAACCCAACGGTCCGTCGCGCTATCGATCGCTGTATGTCGTGGGCAAGTTCGCCGCGCTGTTCCTGGGCGTGGCGGGATTGGCGATCCGGCGGCAGTTCACGATCAAGGAATACGCACGGCGCGTCCGGGGCACGTTCGAGGAAATTGGCGGCCTGTGGATCAAGTTCGGCCAGCTGCTGTCGTTGCGAATCGACGTGTTCCCAACCGAGTTGTGCCGCGAGCTGGCGCGGATGCAGGAACGGACGGTCGGCTTTCCCCCCCACATTGCACGCGCCATTCTCGAAGCCGAGCTCGGGGCGCCGGTCGAACAGTACTTCGACGAGTTCGAGGATTCGCCGTTCGCGACCGTGCCGATGGGCCAGGTCCATCGGGCGCGACTGCGTCGCGAGGGCGTGTGGGTGGCGGTGAAGGTGCAGCAGCCCTATTCCGCCGAGCTGTTCGCGCGCGATCTGCAGCTTATCCAGTTGTTCGCTCGGACCCTCGTGCGGTTGCGCGTTCGCCTTCACCTGCGCTGGGAGGAAGGCGTCGCTGAGCTCCAGGAGATCATGAGCGAAGACCTCGACTTCCGCTTCGAGGCCTCATCGATGCGGCGGATGCAGAAGACACTGGCTGACCAGGGGATCGCCGTGCCGGACGTCTTCTCCGATTACTGCACCCCTCGGGTGCTGGTGTCGGAATTCATCCACGCCGTGCTGATGTCGGACTACCTGCACGTCCGTCGAACGGATCCGGGGCGCCTGCAATCGTGGCTCGTGGAAAACACGATCGATCCGCAGTCGGTGGCGCAGAACCTGTTCGACTCGATGTTCCGACAGATCTTCGAAGACAATCTGTACCATGGCGACATGCGCCCGGGGAACATCGTCCTGCTGCGCAACAGCCGGCTGGCGGTGATCGACTTCCGGACGGTCAACTTCACCGAGCGCGAGTATCTGCAGAAGTACCGGCTCTTCATCCGCGCTCTGGCGACGCGAGACTACGCCAAGGCGGCGGACCTGGCCCTCATGCTTTGCGCGATCCTGCCGCACGTTGACGTCGAGCTGGCGAAGGACCAGGTCATTCGCGCACTCAGAGCCTGGGCGACCCGAACGCTCGTCAAGGAACTGCCTTATCACGAACGCTCGATCGATCATGCGACCGCCGAAGTGGTCCGCGTCTTGTACGGGTACAAGTGCACGATGGGATGGTTCTGGCTGAGGATCCATCGCGCGATGTCGACCCTCGACGACTCACTCGCCGTCTTGAGCCCGAATCTCAACCACACGAAGCGGGCGCTGCGATACTTCCGGAGGGCCAACGAACGTTCGGCCGAGGGGCTCGTCGGCCGGGACCTCTACTCGCGCATCGTCGGGGGTGTGCGGTCCGCGATGGACATCCAGGAACGAATCAGCGAGTACACCATGTTCCAAGGGTCGATCATCCGCCGCAATGCACGGGTGTTTCAGGCGGCGACCAACAAAGTGGCCGACGCGCTGGCGGCGTTTGTCGGTGTGCTGGCCGTCGCGATCCTGTTTCCTGGCGTGCTGCTCTTTGGTGTCTTGCTCGGACAGCGATTTCCAGGGCTGACACGAGCGCTCTTCGGCGCTCAGCTGACCGGCCTCATCGACACGGTGCCGCGACTCGATGGACGTATATTCCTGGGATTGTTGGTGGCCGACGTGTACGTCTTCGCGACGTTCTTGCGGCTGAAACGGCGGCTGCGTCAAAAGGACGTCCGCTCGCACGAACGAGCGGCAGCGCTTTGAACGCCGACGAAGAAGCCCGACCTCGCCGCGACGCGTCGGCGGCCCGAGCCTCGTAGAGTCGCGCCGCCGTCGGTCGGGCCGTCAGTTCAGAATGAGAACAGGCGATCGAGCTTCAGCGCCTTTGTGCCCTTTTGCGAGGCTCGAAGGACGTTCACGTTGAAGTCGCGGACCCATCCGTCTTTCTCTTTCTGGTTGGATCGGTCGTGCCGCAACAGATAACGCTGTGCCCCCTTGGCCTGCGCATCCGCCACGCGTCGAGCGATCCGCTCGAAGTAGCGATACGGCTGTGTTCCCTTCTTCTTCGATGCGCCGCGCCGGTACACCGTCACAGGTCTCAGGTGGCCTGAGTCGTCCTTCTGGAGGACCGTGATCCGGCGAACCGAAGAGCTCACTCTCGGAATATCCATAAACGTTACCTCCTGCAACACCCCCTGTCGCACGAACCGAAACGGGGTCGCCGCGCAAGCGGCCACCTCTTATACCACGGAGCGCTTGCGCGGGGAAAGCCGCGTTGACCCCTTCATGGCATCGCTGCTATTATCGGCCGGCAATTCCGATCAATCGACTCATTCGCCGGCGGGAGGTCACAATGGCAGTCCCAGAATCCAGTAAGCCCTCGGAGCACGTTTCTTCACACGCACCGGTCGTCGTCGACATCGGGAAGAAGCCGAGAAAGCAGATCAAACAGCTGCGTGAGGGTCGCGGCAAGCTTCTGGATGAGGTCAATGGCCTCCTGGCGGAGCTGCGAACGGCCGGATCGATCTCGGCTTCGGCGCAGCCGGTGGTCGTTGTGGTCCGAGAGAGACGGAAAGACCGTTCGCTATTGTGGCCATTGGTCTGAGAGCGCGCGACGCGAAAGCGCGTTGTTCTCTGTCCCTCGGCGCCATCGCGATACTCGCGTACGGCGCTTCAATGCTTGCGCAGGGCGCACCGCCCGGCGACGTCCTGACCATCGACCAGGCAGTTTCGCTGGGCCTGCAGCAGAACCGATCGATCCGGAGAGGAGAGCTGGAGGTCCAGAAAGTCGAGGACTCCCTCGCCGTCCTCCGCACCAGGCGGCGACCGGCCTTTGAGGTCACGTTCCTCGAAGGGCGGCTGCTGGCGGACTTCAATCTGTACTTCCCCGGCGGGGCGTTCGGTGTGTTTCCCGGCATCGGCCCTGTACCGGCCGCCGATACGACGATCACCACCCCAAGCCAGTGGACGTCCACGACCTGGGTGCGAGTGACGCAGCCGCTCTCACAGCTCCACCAGATTGCCCTCGGCGAGCATCAACTCGAGCTCGGGCGCGATTTGGCGCTCGAACGGATGCGCGGCGAGCAGCAGAACGTGACCAACAACATCAGACGGTTGTACTTCGGCATGCTACAGGTCGGCGACGGCATGCAGGCGCGGACGCAGTCGCAGACTCTCTATCAGGAAGTCGAGCGCCTTGTCAGCGGATACGTCAAGGAAGGGGCGGCGCTGGCCGTCGAACAGCTCGAGGTCCAGACGTTGATCGCCAAGGAACAGCTGGAGCTTCAGGCTCTGCGTGACTCGCTCGCGTCGCTCGGCGAGCAGCTCAACGCGGTGATCGGTCGCGACATCGCCACGCCGTTTACGGTCGCTCCGGTGCCACCTGATCCCTCGGGCGACGACGATCTGCCGGCGCTCGAGTCGCGGGCGCTTTCGGCGCGCCCGGAAATCAAGGAAGCCACGCTGGCGCTGGGTCAGGCTCGAGACGGTGTTCGCCTCAAGCGGGCCGCGCTCATTCCGGATGTGTCGGCAACGTTCAATTACATCGGCTTCTACCGGTATCAAGTGCTGCCGCCCAATGTCGCGCTCGCAGGTGTGACGGCGACCTGGGAGCCGTTTGACTGGGGGCGGAAGCGCCGCGAGATTGCCCAGAGCGAGAAAGTGGTCGAGCAGGCAAGCTCCGCCACACGCGACGCCGACGCGCTCGTGCGTGCCGAGGTCAGGAGCAGCTTCCGCAAGCTTCGGCAGGCACGCGAAGGCATCCGCGTCTCCGAGCTCGGCGTGCAGGCGGCGCGCGAGCGGCTGCGGGTCGTGACGAATCTCTACCGGGAGCAGAAGACGTTGCTGCGCGACGTGCTCCAGGCGGAAATGACCCTGGCGTCGGCGGACCAACTACACGACGACGCCTTGCTGCAGCTCGCAACGGCGCGGGCGGATCTCGAGAAAGCCGTCGGAGGCAAATGATGCGCACACCCACCTCGCTGGGAGCGTTCGCCCTGATGGTGGCCAGCGTCGTCGCCTGCCGGCAGGAGGCGCCGTATCAGAAGCCGCTGACGCCCGTACACGTGCAGGCTGCGACCTCATACGCCGAGGCTGCCGGCATCCGCTACTCGGGCACCGTCGAACCGAATCTTCGCGTCGATGTCGCGTTCAAAGTGGGCGGCTACGTGGAGGGTTTGCTGCAGGTGGGCGCAGGCGGGCCCTCACGCAGCGTGCAAGAAGGGGATCAAGTCACCCGGGGCGCGGTGCTCGCGACCATTCGCGACACCGACTACGCGGACAAGCGCAATCAGGCGCTGTCCCAGCTGCGACAGGCCGAAGTCTCGCGGGATTACGCCACGGAGGAATCCGAACGCGCGGATCGCTTGTTTGCGGCAACCAGCGTGACGAAGGTTGATCGTGATGGGGCGAAAACAAAACTGGACGTCGCGCGCGCCCAGGTCGACGGCGCACGGGCGCTCGTACAGGAAGCCGACCATGCTCTGGCGGACATTGCCTTGAAGGCCCCGATCGACGGCGTCGTGATGAAACGGTTGGTCGAGGTCGGCTCGCTTGTGGGACCGGGAACACCCGGCTTTGTGCTCGCCGATACCCGGCTCGTGAAAGTGCTCTTCGGCGCACCGGACGTCGTGGTCAACAAACTCAAGATCGGGACGCCTCAAACGGTCACGACTGCCGCGCTTCCCGACGGGGAGCTTCGCGGGACGATCACCCGCGTTTCGCCTCTCGCGGATCCACGAAGTCGCGTCTTCGACGTTGAGGTGACGATCCCGAACTTCGACGGTCGCCTCAAAGTGGGAATGGTCGTCGCCCTGCAGGTCGCCCAGGGTGCGCCCGTGTCAGCACCGGTCGTCGTTCCCCTGACGGCCATCATTCGGGCTCATGACAAGCCCAACGAATATGCGGTGATGATTGTCGAAGAGCGCGGGGGCCAGCAGATCGCTCGACTGCGGAACGTCCAGCTGGGCCAGGCATTCGGGAATTCCATCGCCGTCACGGCAGGGCTGCGGACCGGAGAGCGCGTCATCGTCACCGGCGTGACGCTGCTCACCGACGGTGAACAGGTGAGCGTCACGCAGTCGTAGGGCAACCGATCGGACGCGCCATGACGCATCACGCCCGCGGCGACGAGGAAATCGTCAGAACCACGCACAACACCGCGCGGTTCTTCGTCGAGAACCGTCAGGTCGCCTGGGTCCTGCTCGCGATGAGCGTCCTCTGGGGCATTTACGGCTACATCGAGATGCCCAAACGCAAGGATCCCGAGATTGCGGCGCATATCGCCGTGGCGGTGTGTCCCTGGCCCGGCGCAAGCGCGGAGCGGATCGAACAGCTGGTCACCCGGCAAATCGAGGAGCGCGCCGCCGAGAACGCCAAGGTGTCCAAAATCGAATCGATCTCGCGTAGCAATGTCTCCATTGTCTACATCACCCTCAACGAAGGCCTCGCCAACCCCGGCACGGACCTCGACGACGTTCGACTGAAGCTCGACGGCCTTCGCGATCTTCCGCCGGGCGCCGGTCCCATCATTTTCGAGAAGGACTTCGGTGATACCGCGGCGCTCACGCTGACGGTCGCGAGTCCAAAAGTTGGTGAACTCAACATCGGCCTGCGGGCCCGCGCCATTGCCGAGGCCATTCGCTCGGCGCGGACGACGGCGAAACCGACCGTGTCGCGTGCCGCGCTCGTCGTGAGCTTTGCTGCATCGATCAGCCCCGCCATTCCCAGGCGGCAGCGCGATCTGGTCGCCGATTTGATCCGCGACCAGGGGGTCGGACGCGATCTCCGCCGGATCGACGGCGCGGGATTCGTCGGCATCGATCTCGAAACGGGCGCGGACGATCGCACGCTCCTCGGATCGGTTGAGCAGGCGCTGACCGAACGGCTGCACGCGTCTGAGTTCCACCCCGACACCTGGCCGCCGGTCGTCATCAGAGATCCCGCGGAGACGGCCGCGAAGCTGCAGGCCGTTGCCGGCGACAAGTACAGCTATCGAGAGCTCGACGACGTCAGCGACCTCATCAAGCGGACGCTGCAGAATGTGCCGCAGGTGTCCAAGATCTCCGTCGCGGGGTTGCTCAAGGAGCAGATCCAGCTCGAGTACTCGCAGGAGCTCGTTGCCGGAATGCAGAATCAATTGTCCCTCATCCTTGGCGCCCGCAACATCACGCTGCCGGGCGGCGTCCTCGAAGTGGAGGGCAAGAACCTGGCGATCGATCCTTCGGGTGAGTTCAAATCCGAAAGAGAGATCGGCAACGTGATCGTCGGCGCATCCGCCTCCGGCCGACCGCTGTACCTGCGGGACAGCGTCGAGATTTCCCGCGGCTACGAAAGCCCCGCCCGGTATCTCAATTTTCTCCGCTGGCAGGACGCGCAGGGCGTGTGGCATCGCAGCCGCGCGATCACGCTGGCCATCCAGATGAGACCCGGAGAGCAAATCGCGGCATTTGGTGCGGCGGTCGACCAGGCGCTGAATGGGCTCAAGGGGCGACTGCCCGACGATCTGATCCTGTCGCGCGTCTCCGATCAGCCGGTCCAGGTCGAGGAAAGCGTCGACCTGTTCACAGTGAGTCTGTTCGAGGCGGTCGTCCTGGTTGTTCTCGTCGCGCTCGTGGGTTTCTGGGAATGGCGATCCGCGGCGCTGATTGCATTGTCGATCCCAGTGACCCTGGCCCTGACCTTCGGGGCGATGCACCTGCTGGGGCTGGATATTCAACAGGTGTCGCTGGCGTCGCTCATCATCGCGCTCGGGCTGCTCGTCGACGATCCGGTGGTTGCCGGCGACGCCATCAAACGCAACATGGACGCAGGCCATCCGCCCGAAACCGCGGCCTGGCTCGGACCGACCAAGCTGGCGACGGCGATCCTGTTCGCCACGATCACCAATATCGTGGCGTACCTCCCGCTGCTGCTCGTCAGCGGAGATACGGGCAGGTTTCTCTACAGCTTACCCATTGTCCTGACCGTCGCACTCGTGATGTCCCGGATCGTGTCGATGTCGTTCATCCCGATGCTCGGCTACTACCTGCTCCGACCGAGCCGACGGCAGGAGCCCACGCCGGAGGCACGGCGTACGCAGGGGTTCACCGGATCGTATTACCGTCTGGCCGGATGGGCACTGGACCACCGGTGGCGGGTGTTCGGTGCCTCGGTGGTCCTGCTCGGCATCGGATTCACGAGCGCGACCCGGTTGCAAACGCAGTTCTTCCCAATCGACCTCCAGTATCTCTCGTACGTCGACGTCTGGCTGCCCGAGGACGCGACGTTCGCGGCGTCGAACCAGGCGGCAGAAGCGGCCGAGAAAGTGATCCAGGACGTGGCGGCACGCTACGGTCGCGAGCATCCAGGACCCGACGGCAAGGTGCGCCCGGTTCTTGAATCCCTCAGCACGTTCGTCGGCGGAGGGGGTCCCCGCTTCTGGATCTCCGTCTTCCCGGAGCTCTTTCAGGCAAACTATGCCCAGATCATCATCAAGTTCGCCGATAAGCATGACACGGCCGCACTCGCACCAACGCTGCAGCAGGCCCTGAGCGGCTCGGTCGCTGGCGCCCGGGTGGACGTGCGCCAACTCGAAACAGGCAAGCCGGTGGGCGTTCCCGTCGCGTTTCGAATTTCCGGAACCGAGATCGCGACGCTCCGGACGCTGGCCGAGTCGCTGAAGCAGGAGCTACGAACGGTCCCCCATGTCGCGCGGGTGCGGGACGATTGGGGCGCCGAGAGTTTCGTCGTCACGTTGCAGGTTGATCCCGACCGCGCGAACCTTGCCGGGGTGTCGAACCAGGATGTGGCGCTGTCGTCGGCGGTCGGCATGAACGGGTTCCCCGTGACCACCCTGCGAGAGGGAGACAAACAAATTCCGGTTGTCGCGCGCCTGCGCCCGGAGGAACGCGCGCGACTGTCCGACATTCGCAACCTGTACGTCTACTCCGCGATCGGACCACAGAAGGTCCCCCTGGGGCAGGTGTCCACGATCGAATATGGGATGAAGAGCGAGAAACTCCGTCGCCGCAACCAGTTCCGGACGGTGACAGTCTCGTCCTTTCCTGAACCGGGCATCCTGCCTTCGCAAATCATGAATGCCACCCGGCGCCAGATCGCGTCGTTCGAGCAACGGCTGCCGCCCGGGTATCGCGTCGAGATCGGGGGCGAAGAGGAAGAAGCCACGAAGGGCTTCTCTGAGCTTTCCGTGGTCATCGCGATCTCAATCCTCGCGATCTTCATGGCGCTCGTGTTCCAGTTCCGGCACGCCGTGAAGCCCTTCATCGTTTTCTCCGCGATCCCGTACGGGGTCGCCGGCAGCCTGGTGACGCTCGCCGCACTGGGTACCCCCTTCGGGTTCATGGCGTTTCTCGGCGTCGCGAGCCTGATCGGTGTGATCGTGAGCCACGTGATCGTACTCTTCGATTTCATCGAGGAGGCGCACGCGAAGGGGGAACCGCTCCGGGAGGCCCTGCTCGATGCCGGGATCGTCAGGCTGAGACCTGTTCTCATCACGGTCGGCGCAACTGTGTTCGGTCTCGTGCCGCTGGCCCTCCACGGCGGGCCACTGTGGCAGCCGCTCTGCTATGCCCAAATCGGCGGACTCGTGGTCGCCACATTCGTGACGCTGTTGCTGGTGCCGGTCCTGTACGCCATGTTCGTTCTGGACCTGAAGATCGTGAAGTGGACGGCCGCTTCGGTGGACGCCGGCCCGGCCGTTCCGGCGCTCTGAGCTGGATCGCCGGACACTCTTCCTGACGACGATATCTTTTTGAAATTTTGTGAATGCGAGGCTTTGTGCATCTCGATCCAAGGATCGTGTTCGTGGTCATGTCCGGCTTGTCGTATGCCGTGCTTGTTCTGCTGGTCCGTTGGTTTATCGCTCCCTATCTGGCCACGCAGCCCGTTCGCAAGATAATGCTCTTGCTATTGACGCCGCACATTTGCCATCACGCGGGACTTGCCGTGCTCGTTCCGGGGGTTGTCGGAATTGGCTTCCCTCAGGACTGGGCCTGGATCATCGCCGTTGGTGAAATCGTCATGCTGTCTCTTGTGATGCTGTGCATGGGCGCTCTCCGGAACGGTTCCGTGCGTGCGCCTCTCTTCCTATGGGTCTTTACCGTTACAGGTTTTGTCTACAACTTCATTGCAGACTGGGTTGCGATCCTTGAGAGTGCTGCCCTCGCGGATAATTTCCATGCGGCCTGGTATGTGGCCGTGTTCTACGTGCCTCTGCTGCTCGTGTCTCACGTTCTGGTGCTGATAAATCTGCTCAGACGAGGCCATGAATTGCGTGACCTGAAAGACCAGCGGCTCCCGCGCACCCCCGTAGCATTTTGAGGCTCAGGCGCCTGGACCGGCGCGAACCATGTCGTCGATGATCGGCGCGTGGGCCGGGTTCGAACTGGCTAGAGTGATCGTGCCCGAGCTCTTCGGCCGCAACACGCAGACATGGCACGTATAGCCGTCGTGCGTCGCCAGGCGCAGATCGCGACCCGAATCGTCGAGCAGCATGGGCGCACAGTGCAACTGCACGTCCGGAAGGGCCAGCGACGGGTCTGTCTTCAGGAAGCCGCCGACTTCCACGGTCGACGAGCGCAGCTTGCCCAGGTGGGCGCCGTAATATTCGATGCCTTCGCCGACCATCTGCAAGACGCCCCGCAAAGAGAGCTGGATGCCGCCGTGAAAGTGGCTCGTGGTGAGGACGGGGACATCGACATGCTCCTGCAGGTTGCGACCGACACCCGGCCGGCAAGATCAGCGCTCAATACCTCGATCAGGCGTCCATGTTCTCGTGCAGCCAGTCAGAAATCGGGCCGATCACTTCGGACACGCGGTTTGTCAGCACCAGGTGCTCCATGCCATCGAAAATAATCAACTTCTTGGGGCAGGTAAGACGCCTGCACATGTGTTCAGTATATTTCACGGGGAAAACGAGGTCCTTACTCCCCTGAAACACCAGCATGGGAACGGTGATCTCTTCCACAGGTTTTGCCATAGGCGCGCTACCCAGCGAGCCCAACACGCCAAGAGTGTACAAAATGACGCCCAGGGGATCTCGCCGAACAAAGTGGGTAGCGTCCTCCCCGGTCTTTACTTTCAGGGCCTTGAAGTTGAGGTAGAGCGAAAGCGGGATTACATAATGCTTGTACGGGCCAAGGAACAAGCGAACGAGAAAGGGAACCATCCAGCGGGGAGGATGGAATTTAGAGAGCATTAAACTCTCCGGATCAGTCAAGTCGGCAATGTTGTTACAGGCCGCGACGTCAAAGATGTCGCTTTGAGCCACCGCATAGAAGGCCGTTATGCCTCCCTGGCTCGAGCCGGAGACGGCAACCTTTCCGCCGAATCGATCTCTGGCGTACTGACCCACAACGAGAGCGTCCTTCACGAGTTCTTCAAATGTGAAATCCCCGCGCGGCCCCCCGCTTCGCCCATGGCCGCGCGGATCATAGCACACCACATTGAAACCGCGATCGTTAAGCGCAAAGAGAAACTCGATGTAAATTTCGACGTGGACCGCTGTGCCCGGGATGAAGACAAAGGTGGGCGCCCCAACCTTGTAGGGAAGTACCGCCAGGCGCAGCGGGGTGTTGTCATAAGAACCGATCCAGCTCTGCTCAAGACGATTCAAATCGACATGAATGTTCAGATCTCGAACGGTTTGCTGCAGGAAATTCCACACCACCGTCTCGTTAGGCAAACGCTTATGCCTTGCTACGTAGCTGAGGAAGTACCAGGCAAGGTGGATTAAGAAAAGAACCGCCAGAACAACAAGAAGAATAGTGAGGAACATAGAAGGCCTTCTTCCTTTGAAGTAATTACCGATGTCCGATCAGTTACACCTCATGTGGCTCCACCAACAACGTCTGATAGAAGTCTTGGTTGAGTCGAAGGCGATTAGCTTCTCTACGCTAATCTTTCCTGGCGCGCTCCACCTGAACGGATCCCAGGCTTGTTCTTAGAGTGCGTTTCAAAACTACACGATGTGCTTGAGAAAGTTCCAGCAGGCCAGCTTGATTCGGCGTCGGTGCAGCTCGTCCCGATGCGACTGGGAGTCGTAGCCGCGATCGCCTTGAATGAGCGCCGGCCGGCGCGCAACACGAGCGGCTCGACCCGACCCCACCGCGCATCGTCGATGAGACGTTGGGACATGCGTGACCGCCTCGCCCTCGGTCACGCGACCGTACCAATCTACCGAGCGAAGTACAAGAGGCACGTTCGTTACTTTTGAAACGCACTCTTCGTTTCGCGTCGTCGTGCTGTGGACACCCCCGGTTCGGGGCGCCGCACGTCCGGTTCTCAGGCGTGCTTCTTTGAATTGTGGGCTGCGAGCCAGTCGTAGATTTTCGACAACTTGTAGATTTTTGCGAACTGATGGGCCAACTGCTGCAGGAGGCGCAAGAACCAGTTGCGCGGCGGGAACATTCGCAGATCCACGGCGTTGTCGGCCATCTCCACGTTCATCAGTCCCCACGCGAGATAGACCTCTTCGGCCATGTCGAGTGCCTCGATCACGCGATCGTCGACGTTCTGCCAGGGACCGATTTCGTCGAAGCGTGTGGCGTCGCCGGCGACGGTGTAGTCGGGGAACGCGCCGCCACGGGACTGATAGACGGCCTGTTTGAGCATGCGCGAGCGCAGCGGATCGAGCCCCGCCCGACGGAAGCCCTCCATGTCGACGGCGATTAAATCGGGACCGCCGAAGTACATCTTGAGCTCGCGCGGGTGGGGCAGCTTGTAGCCCTGGAATCCGTCGGATGCGAACCACGCGTCGACGAACGCGAAGTGTACCGGGAAACTGCGCAGCGCGCGGCTGCACACCTGATCCACCTCCTCTTTGATGTGATAGCGCCTCATCTTGTTCGGCGCGGGCAGGCAGCCGTAGGTGTTCTTGATCGTGAGCGTCATCCAATCGTAGTCGTGGGTCTTGCACTTGGCGAAGCTCACGCGGAAATCGGCGTCCCTCCAGGTGGGCCCCACGACGTCTTCCCAGGCGCGCAGCACGCCGTGTGTGTCGAGGTAGGGATAAATGTGCGGCACCCGCTCCAACGTGAGGTTCACGATTTGGTAGCGGCCCGCCGGGCGATACCCGATCTGCTCGCTGACGAACGCCACGTTGTGGTTCTTGAGCATGCGCCCGAGATCGTTCTGTGATTCGCAGACCGCGATGTTGGTGAAACCCAGCGCGCGTATGTGATCGATGAGCCGCTCCACCGGCAGCGGGTCGGTCACCAGGCAGTAGCCGCTCTCGGGTCCAATGTAGACCATGATGTTGGCTTTGATGACGACGCGGAAGTCGCTCGGGCTGCGGCCCGACGCTGCGTGTGCCGCAATGAGTACCTCGTCGAAACCGGTGATTGCCAGGAGCTCGTCGAAAGCCGCGAGCTTGTCGGTTCCACGAATGGCTCCTACGCGGTTCTCCATGATGGCCTCCCTATCCTCTGCACTGAAGCCGGCGGGGTGCCGTTTCCGCCCGGAGCGGACATCATCGGACCGCGACCGGTTCGCGACCGTCGGCTTCCTTCTTGATCATGTTCACGGCTGCTTCGCCGAACTGGTTGCGGGACGTGTCGACGTGCTCGAAACAATAGCTGAACGTCCATTCCTTGGACACGACTTTGTCTGCGTACTCGAGGAGATGGATGAAGTACCCGAGGTAATTGAACGTTTCGAAAACAGCCCGTGGCAGCCGCACCAACGTTCCCGCGATCATCCGGCAGAAGAAGGCGAACCGGGACGGCCGGGCGACATACCACCTGAGGATGAGGAGGACCTGCACGATCATGAACGGCCGGACTCGGCCGAGCGGCTTCTGGATCCACGGCCGAGTCGGGACGGTCCGCCACTGCTCAACGTTGGCGAGCCAGCGATCGCCGAGGGCCCGCAGCGTGTATAGCCGGGTAAAGAGCGAGCGGTAGCCGTTGACGAGATCCTCGTACCGCATGCAGATCGGCTCGATGTTCGTGAAGGACAGCGTGTTGTTCCCGCCGAAAGGCGCACGCAGGCGGCCGGCCTTTTCGAGTCGTTCATAGAGGGGCGTGCGGGGAATCGCTTGGAGCAGACCGAGCATGACAATCGGGATGCCCGCCTCCTGCAGGAACGCGTACTGATCGTCGAAGATCTGCAGGTCGTCGGTGTCGAAGCCGACGATCATGCCGGCGACGATGACCATGCCGTAGCTTTGAATCGTCTTCACGGCCGCCACGAGATCGGTCGCGACGTTCTGCATCTTTCGCGTTTCCCGCAGGCCAGCTTTTCGTGGCGTTTCGACGCCGAGGAACATCTCGGTAATGTTCGCGTGCCGGCACAGCTCGAGCAACTCCGGATCACGCACGGCATCGACGGACATCTCCGCGTAGAGGGCGAGGGGCACCGCGCGTGCCCGGTTCCAGTCGCCGACCGCCCGCAGCATCTTCCGGCAATACGCGCGATCGCCGACCAGGTTGTCGTCAGCCACCGTCACGAAATCCACACCGTGCCTGGCCCATTGTGCCAGTTCGAACACGACGGCTTCGACCGGCTTCGCCCGCACCTTCCGGCCGTACGTGACGATGATGTCGCAAAACTCGCATGTGAACGGGCAGCCTCGTGTGGTCTGTACGCATCCCACGCGGTAGCGGTCCACCTTCAGCAACTCGATCCGTGGCGGGGGACTATCCCTCATGTCGATCATGTCTGTTTGCACGTAGTGATCCTGGTGCGCGTCGTTTTGCCACTCGGCCAGGAACCGCGGCCAGGTGTACTCGCCCTCGCCCTCGAACAAGACATCGCAGTGCGACCGGCAGCGCTCCGGCGAGACGTTGCAGATCGGGCCGCCCATGCACACAAGCGTGCCGCGCCGCCTGAATGCATCGGCGATGTCGAACAGCCGCGTCTCCTGGATCGCCATCGCGGACAGCGCGACCAGGTCGCAGTCCGCACTGAAGTCAATGTCTTCGACGTTCTCGTCGACGATCTCGACGTCGAGTTCCGATGGTGTGAGGGCGGCGAGGATGGCCAATCCGAGAGGCGGCATGATGGCCTTGAAACCGCCGATGTCCTGGATAAAGCCGAAGCTCCAGAAGGACATCGGGAACTTCGGATAGATGAGGAGGATTTTTTTTCGGCGTAATGGAGGCATATTGGCGTTCCTTGAGGAGGGATTTGCCGGTCGTCCCGACACGGTAGTTTAGCGCGGTTTTCGTGCGCCCATGGACATTGCATGGTGATTGCAGGGCACGGACCATGCCTCAATGCCAGTTTATCAACTGGCGTCCCGTTCACGGCTGCTGAATGCCATCGCCTGTCATCAGGTGGATTGATGGGACCGTTTCGTGTTCGCAGCGCGCCGCAACGGCCAGACGATGTCGGTCAGTCGGGGCGAACAGCGCGAACGCCCACGCCGTGGCGTCAACATCGGCAGGCGGCCTAAAGACGATCGAACCACCCTCTCCGACGGCGAACACAATGGTGTCCAAGGGATGTGAAAGCCCTTCGCCGATCGCTTTAATGTACGCTTCCTTGAGCGCCCACAGGTCACAGAAACGCCTCGCCCTGCGAAGTGGCGACACGTGGCTCCGCAGTTCGGCGTTTTCGCTCTTGGAAAAGAACCGCTTTGCGACTCTGTCCTCGAGAGCCGGGTTGACCGATTCCACATCGACCCCCACCTCTGATCCGCCCGCGATCGCGCAGGCCACGAGACCGTGCGTATGCGAAAGGTTGAACGAGAGTGGCGGCGCGCCTTCGTCGGAGACGAGGGACGGTTTGCCGCCGGGTTCGTTTCGGAACTGCCACGAGTGCGGCGCGACATCCGCGTAGCGCGAAAGGGACCGCCGGAGGAGAGCGTGTGCCGCGGCGTAATCGCGGCGGTCTCGCGCGAACATGAACCGGTTGAGACGCACACGCTCGTCTGCCGACAGGACTGCGACGGTGGCCTCGACCTCAGCCTGGCCCAAGGTCCCCGTCATTTGGTACCACACGTGAACTTCTCCCGGCGCGAGGATTCTCCCCACGCTGTCATTATGATGCATGCTCCCGCGACCCTTGCTGGTCCTCCCTGGTGCGGTTCGGTTCACCTGGGTCAGTCCTTCTGGCCGGGGCGGATTCCCGGAGTCTTCACCCTGATCTTGAACAGATGCGTGCACGCCGTGATGTACAGCCCCTGGTTGTCGGCGTCGCCAAATGCCATGTTCGTGGCGCAGACGCGCGGCCTGGGTTCACCGCTCAACTGGGGAAGGTGCAGCCTGCCAAGCGGTGTCCCCTCCGACGACGTGATCTGAATGACCCCGGGCGTTCCGCCGCTGGTCGTGTATACGTTCCCGTTTCGATCGACTCGCATCCCGTCGCTGCCGTGTTCGACGAAGAGCCGGCCGTTGGCGACGGTGTCGTCCGGCTGAATCTCGTACCGCATGGTGCGCCGGCCCCCGGCCGTCACGTAGAGAAACTTTTCGTCGGGCGACAGCGTGATGCCGTTCGGAAAGGCGCCGTTCGACTTGACGACGATGTCGTTGGGTCCGTTGAAGCGTTTGCCGTCGTAGCGATCGGCCAGAAGCGTGCGCGTACCGTCTTTCTCCAGGCGGTAGACCGTCCGGTCGGTCATGGCGGTGACCACGAGCCGGCCCTGCGGGTCCAGCGCGAGGCCGTTCGATCCGATCAGCAGGATCGCCACGCGGCCGGCGATCGTCTGGGAGCCGACGTTCGACGTGTCCGTCCCCGTATAACCGCTCTTTTCCAGGAAGACGGAGAGCGGACGGTTCCGCGCCCACTTGTAAATCACGTTCGCCGCGTTGTCGCTGAAGAGCAGGTAGCCGTCGGGACCTTCAAGACGGCAACCGACGATCGAACGAGAGAGGTGCTCGACATGGCGGGGAGTGTAGCAGGGTGTAGGATACGCGCGAGGTGGCTGCCATGCTGAGATTTCACGCCTTTCTGGTGGCCCTCTTGCTGACATCGTCGGCCGCTTCCGCGCAAGCGCCCACTCCGCCGCCCAGCGCACCTCCCCGCGTGCCCGGAGTCGCTCCGCAAGCGCCGCCGCGCGATGCCACAGCACCCAAGACCGGCACCGCGCGCATTCGGGGCCGCGTCGTCGCTGCCGACACCGGTCAGCCGCTGCGGAAGGCGCAGGTCCGCGCCACCTCGGCGGAGCTCCGCGAGAACCGCCTGGCCACGACGGATGACAACGGTGCGTACGAAATCAACGAGCTGCCGGCCGGGCGCTACCAGTTGATGGCGACCAAGGGCAGCTTCTTGCAACTGCAGTACGGACAGGCCCGTCCCTTTGAGCCCGGGAAGCCGCTCGAAGTGGCGGATGGACAATCGATCGACAAAGTCGATTTCAATCTGCCGCGCGGCGGGATCCTCACGGGCCGCGTGCTCGACGAAGTCGGCGAGCCGACGATGGACGTGCAGGTGTCGGTGTTCCGGTACGGTTACGTTCAAGGCCGACGGCAGCTGGTGCCGACCGGCCGAATCGCGACGACCAACGACATCGGCGAGTATCGGATCTTCGGACTGCCGCCGGGGCAGTACTACCTCTCGGCGACAGTGCGCACCGGAAGTAATTTCGACCGCGCCGCGGCGGACCGAACGGGGTACGCGCCCACCTACTATCCGGGAACTCCCACGGTGTCGGAAGCGCAGCGGCTGACCGTCGAGTTGGGACAAACGAGAACGAACATTGACGCGGTGCTGACGCCGACGCGGCTCGCGCGAATCACGGGAACGGCGGTCGACTCGGATGGCAAGCCGATCTCGAGCGGGCAAATCCTGCTGTCGTCTCAAACAGGTGGGTTGACAGACACGTCCGTCGGAAGCGGCGTGTTCCGACCGGACGGCAGCTTTACGATCACGAACCTCACGCCGGGGGACTACGGCATCCGCGTGATTGGGGTGTCAGTGCCGCTGCCGGGAGGAGGAGTCACGCCTGATTCCGTTTCGGCGTCCTTCACAATCGCCGGCGAAGACATCAACGGCTTGCAGCTGATCGGCATGAAGCCATCAACCGTCACCGGTCGCGTGATCCTGCCGCAGGCCGCTCCCGGGACAATCCGCCCATCGTCGATTCAGTTGACCACGACAGCGGCGCGGCCCACTCCCATACCGCTCGTCGGCGGATCAGGAGGCGCCTCGGTGAAAGACGACTTCACTTTCGAAATGAAGGTGCAGCCGGGACAGTGGGGCATTCGTCTCGCGCCGCAGGTCCAGGGCGCGACGCTGAAGGCAGTGCGACAGAACGGCACGGATGTCACCGACACCGGGATCGAGATCAGGCCAAACGAAGACCTCAGAGGCCTGGAAATCGAGCTGACGACTCAAGTGACCGAGTTGTCGGGCATGGTCGCGGACGCGCGCGGCCAGACCGTCAAGGATTACTCCGTCGTCGTGTTCGCCAGGGATTCCGCACGCTGGACGTTCGGCTCGCGCTATTTCGGCACCGGCCGCGCGGATCAGGACGGGCGATTCAAGGTCCGCAATCTGCCGCCCGGCGACTACTACGCGATCGCGCTGGACTACGTGGAGCCGGGCGCCGGAACCGATCCGGAATTTCTCGAAAAGATTCGCGATCGGGCAACCCCCTTTTCCATGACGGAGGGCGGCATCCAGGCGCTCGATCTGAAAGTGGTGAGTGGTGCCTGAGCGACCGATCGTTTCACATCAACGGCCTCCGGAGCCATAGCGATCCGGCGCCCGGAGCCGTCCGACATTCCACACCTGACCGCACCTGTCGCACCGCCAATAGGCGGACGAATCGACCTTCTTGCTGGCCGTCGCCACATTTGACGACCGACAAAACGGGCAGGCGGCCGGCATTACCGGACCCGCATCTGCGTCGTTACGGGCAAGTTGCCTGTTCATTTTCTTTTGCGTCGGGTTCGTGACTCTTAATCGCGTCGATCGGCGGTGTGAAGGATCTCAGCCACGGTCGGCGGCGGCGCACCGCGCCAGACCATCAGCATCACTGCTGGCGGCACCACACACGCGGCGAGCCACACCGCGCTGACGCCCATCGTGATCGCGACGCCCGAGAGCGCTCCGGCGGCTGCCACGGCGACGAGGGCCGCGAACCACACGCCGACGAGGGTCCCGCGATTTATTGCTCTGAACACAGGCACTACTCTCTTTCGTTGCTGACGCGTGTGAGATCGGCCTGGTCGATCGACGCCAGCGGCGATCGGCACGGCAGACGTGACTTCGATTGTGGGGCGCGTGACACGCGCGCGACACGGGACCAAAGTTGGGCCGGTCGGCGCGCACCCCTTCAGTGATTCCAGAGAGGGGGCACTACTCGAACGCTGGCGGGCTCAGTTCTGGACGACTGAGATCCACTATACACGATCGGGCGGGAAGGTTCGGTGAGGTCGTGCAGCGGCGCGCATCGCTGCAGCGCGCGAGTTCGACGCGTCGCCGCCAGAGGTCCCTCGACCGGCTGTGCTCGCGAGCCCGGCCGTGGCCTCGGTGATCGCCGACGTGGAGGCGTGCCGCGCATGATCGCATGACAGCGCGGCCGGAGCGTCTCATTGCGGCGGTCACGGACGCGACGCCAAAACTCAAACTGACCCAGTAGCGAAGATCGCGATCGTGCCCCATATGTCCGAGAACAAGATCGCCGCTTACGACATCTCAGATGCGCTGAAGTGATCGCTTCCTGTTCAATGAACACAAAGGACACAAAGAACCTGTCCGACGGCCATCTACCAGATGGTCGGCGAGTCCATCCGCACGTCGAACAGCACCACTTCGCTGTCCGCGGTGAACTCGAGCTCCAGCCGCGTGGCGTTGGTGACGCCGACGCCGTCGCCTTCTTCGAGTGACACGCCGGCGACAGCCACCTGCCCGTGGACGACCTGAACCCATGCGCCGCGACCGGCTTCGAGGTGGTGCTCGACGCGGTCGCCGTCACGAAACAGTCCCGCGGCGATGCGCGCGTCGGCGTTGATCGGCATGCTGCCGTCGCGTCCGTCTGGAGAGACGTACAGCCGGAAACGGCCCTGCCGCTCCTCGGGGGTGAACTTGAGCTGGTGATACGCGAAATCGGCGCCGCGCCGATTCGGGACGAGCCAGATCTGCAGGTTGTGCTCGACCTCGTCGTGGACGTTCCGCTCCGAGTGCACCATGCCCGGGCCGGCGCTGATGGCCTGCATCTCCCCCGCGGTGACGCCCGCTTTGTGGCCGAAGCTGTCTTCGTGCGTCAACGTGCCTGCCGAGACGTAGGTGACGATTTCGACATCACGATGCGGATGGGTTGGGAAACCTTTGCGCGGCTGAATGTGATTTTCGACGATGACGCGCAGCGGTCCGAAGCTCATCCACTGGGGATCGCGGTACTCGCCAAACGAGAACGTCATCCAGTTGTCGGTCCAGCCGAAGTCCTCGAAGCCGCGATCCGCGCTGCGGCGGAGGCGGATTGTCGGAGACGCTGCAGTCGTCTGCGTGGTAGCCATGCGGCAATAATAACGGAATCGTGCCTCGCTTCAAGCTGACCATCGAATACGCCGGCACGCGGTACAGCGGCTGGCAAATCCAGAAGAATGCGCGGACCGTGCAGGGCGAGATCGATCGCGCTGTGCGGACGGTGACCGGGCGCAAGGACTTTGAGCTCTACGGCGCCGGACGGACCGACGCCGGCGTCCACGCCGCCGGCCAGATCGCGCACCTCGACGTCGTCACCTCCCTGCCATCGGAGTCGTTGCGGCGGCGGCTGAACGACGAACTGCCGGCCGACATCAACCTCGTTCGCGCCGAAGGAGTACCGCACCGTTTTCACGCGCGACACGATGCGGTGGCGCGACGGTACGTGTACCAAATCGCCCGTCGACGCACCGCGTTCGCGAAGGCGTACGTGTGGTGGGTGAAAGATCCGATCGATCTCGGCCGGATGCGCGAGGCCGCGCGCGCCTTCGTCGGGATGCGCGATTTTCAATCGTTCTCCGCCAGCGACGATGAGGACACCGAGCGCTCGACGCTCGTGCTGATCGATCGCCTGGAGATCATCGAAGAGGCCGACCTCGTGCTCGTCGGGATTGAAGGGTCGCACTTCCTGTGGAAGATGGTGCGGCGCATCGTGGGTGTCCTCGTGGAAACTGGACGAGGGACCCTGGAGCCTGCCGCAGCTGCCGCGTACCTGCGCGAGTCGTCCGACGCGCCAGCGCGTCTCACCGCCCCGGCGTCAGGACTGTTTCTGGACCGTGTGTTCTACGAAGGCGACCCGCGCAACATCGAGATGCGCGCGATCACCCCGTTCACCCGGGCAACGCAAAACGCAAAACGCGAACCGTAGAGTTCCTGCTGTCTGGCGCTTTCCGTTTAGCGTTCAGCGTCTTACGTTCGAGGCGGCGAGCATAGGCGTCCACTCCTGCCCGAAGCGAACGCCCAGCACCAGACGGACGACGTCGGCATAACTGGCAGCGCCGGCCTGCACGCGATTGGCCTTCAGATACTTGTCGTACACGCGCCAGCCGGCCGCTGACACGGCCGGATTCACCTGCCGTTGCAGTCGGTCCGCTATCGCGCGCAGATCCGCGCGCGGACCGGGTGCGAGTCGTTCGGCCAGCACGGCGCGATCGTTCCTTCCGACTGCGCGCGACAGCTCTTCGTACAAGAAGAGCCATCCGCTGTACCGGTTGGGAATCGACCCGTGCAGGCACGTCAGCCAGCCGACGAAATTCGCCTCGGACTCGTCGGCGAATCCCGCCAGATGCGCCCACTCGTGGGCGATCACGAACGATTGCTCGAACGGCAGCAGATCGCTCTCGGCGAGCGTCTCGAGAAAGTAGGGATCGGTCATGCCGGCGACGCCCGCCCGACGGAAGTACGGGTCGAGCCATGTCGACTTTGGACGAGCTGGGATCGCCCTCGTCCGGACGCCGAGCTCGCGCTGCACGCGATCGAAGGCTGCCGCTAACGACGGATCGATGGCGTCGCGCGCCGGCCATCCTATCTCGTGCGCCCGCTCGTGGAGCGCGTTCAGTTCGCCGACGGTCGTGTCCGCCACCGCCAGCGCGGCCTCTTGTGAAACCGCGCGCGCATCAAATTGCAGTTTGTCGACAAGCCGCACGCGTCTGTAGTTGAGGCCCCACACGACCAGGAACACCAAATAGAAGCAGGCCGCCCAGATGATGGTGCGCAGCATGAGTCGCGCCACGACATCCGCCCAGCCGCGGCGACGCCGCGCGACGTCCATGCCGGCCGCGATCAGCCACGCCCCGAGGGTCACGACGATCAGCGCATCGAGCAGCGCGAACGGCGTGAGGTTCGAGGCCGATGTGATGATCCGCTGGAGCCTGGGAAACAGGCTCGCCGAGTACGCGCGCTCGACGAGCGGAGCCGGCAGCGGCGATATCGCGGCGGCTGCCGCAAGCAGGACCAGCGCCGCTCGTCCGAAGCCGCGCCAAGGCGGCCGCCCCATCGATCAGGCCTGCAGCTCGCGCCGGAAGAAGGCGAGCGTTTTCGACCACGCGTCCGCCGCGGCGCTCGCGTCGTAGACTTCCGGCCGCTCGTCGTTGAAGAAGGCGTGGTCGGCTTCGGGATAGGTGTGGAACTGGTGCCGCTTGCCGAGGGCGGTCAGTTGTCGATCGAGCTCCTTGACGCTCGCCGGCGTGACGAATCCATCCTTGCCCGCGTAGATGCCGAGCACCGGCGCCTCGAGCAACGCCAGATCGGGCTTCACGTTCGGATGTCCGCCGTAGAACACCGCGCACGCGCCCACCTCAGGGTTCGTGCACGCCGCAAACAGCGACAGCGCGCCGCCCATGCAGAAGCCAATCGTGCCGACGTTCTTGCCGGTCACCTCGCGACGCCGACCGGCGAGGTGATCGATGGCGCCCGCCAGGTCCTTCGCGGCTTCATCGATTCGCAGAGCCATCATCAATTTGCCGGCCTGATCGGGCGACGTCGCTTTTTCGCCGTGATACAGGTCGGGCGCGAGCGCCACGAAGCCCGCCTGCGCGAACCGATCGGCGACGTGCTCGATGTGCGGCACGAGCCCCCACCACTCCTGGATGACGACGATGCCCGGACCCGGCTGGCTGGGCCGCGCCAGATAGGCGGGCGTCGTGTGACCGTTCGCTTTGAATGACAATCGCTCTCCCATCTGGCAACACCTTTCTTAACGTAGGCCACGAAAACACGAACAAGAAAAGACGTTCGGCCGATAATACTCTCGAGTTCTCCCTCAAGTGAGTGAGCGTTTGCAAGCTGGCGCACGGTGATCGATACCTGGGTCATCGCTAGTGTCGTCGGACTCGCGGCGGCCATCGCCGTCGCAGTCTGGCGCTATGTCGTCATCGACACGATCAAGACGCCGGACGACGTGACGCGTCGTCTCAAGGTGACCTGTCTCGGTCAGGTGCCGCCGGTGCGCGGCGATCAGCACCCCCTGCTGGCGTCGTTCAACGTCCCGCACGACTTCGGCGAGTCGTTCCGCGAGCTCCGGACAGCGCTGATCTCGACCTACCCGGACCCAGGGGCGAAACGCCTCGTGATCACGAGCGCGCAGTCGCTGGAAGGCAAGACCATGACCGCCTCCAACCTGGGGATGGCACTCGCGTACGGCGGCGCGCGCGTGCTGTTGATCGACGCGGACATGCGCCAGCCGGGGCTGCACCGGCCGTTGCGCCTGACCAACGACCGCGGGCTCTCGCAGGTGCTGACGGGTCAGGCGCGCGTGCGCGACGTGATGCAGCGCACGGTGAATCCTAACCTGCTCGCGATTACGGCGGGCCAGACTCCGCCCAATCCGTCGGAGCTGCTGGCCTCGGAGCGGATGAAGACGCTGCTCACCAACCTCGGACACGGCGCGTTCGACTGGATTCTGATAGACGCGCCGGCGATGCTGACGGTCCCCGACGCCGCCATTCTCACATCGTCGGTCGCCGCCGGCGTCGTGTGGGTGATCGGCGCCGGGCGGACCAGGCGGCGGCTCGCGGAACGGGCGCTCGAGGCGATCCGCGGGGCCCATCCGGGATCGGTGTCGGCGGTGTTGAACAACGCCGACCTCGTCCGTGCCAAGCACGACGCCCCGGACGCATTGGCGTGGTAAGGCTCGTTTGGACAGAGGGCCGCGCGCGTGCTTATGGATGCGGGTCGGAAGAGGAGGTCGGACTGTTCGACGGCCCTGGCTGACCCTGCGACGATGCGGGGGGCACCCAGGGTTCCTGCCGGGATTCGAACAGCCCATTAATCAAAAAGGCCAGCCCGATGACGACGAGGAAACCGCCGACACCAAAGCCATCGCGTGGATGATCGACGGAGCCGATCAGCAGCATCAGACCGAAGCCGACGCCCATGAGAATGATGCCCACGCGCCGATGCCGTCCAGGCGATCGATAACGCGCGTGATAGCCGTACAGCTCCTGTCGAGCCATCGCGCGGTCGAATCCGCGGGGATCGACCTCCGGCGGGGGGACCAGGCCTTTCTCGATCATGGCGATGCGCTCACGAATTTCCAGCGAGCGGGTGTAGTTTCTGGAGATCGTCGTGATGATTGCTACGGCGCACCCTGCGAGGATCGCGACAATCGGAATCAGGAACGGGGAAATCTGTAACATGCGTCTCCTCGGAAGATACGGCTCGAAGTGATTAGACTGGCCCCATCCGGCAAATGTTTCAGTCGGGCTGCGAAACAATTTGCAACCCCACGTGCTCTAATACGTTGACGAGCAGCCCTGAGCCGATTGCGAGGCGCCCAGCCGCCGAGCAACCGCGTCGGGGGTGGGGCCCCGACGCGATACAGAAATGACCGCCATCAACGAGCGCGAGCTCGTCGAGCGCTGCCGTCGAGGCGATGAGAGTGCGTTTCAGGAGCTGGTCGACCGGTACAAGACGTTGGTCTTCGCACTGATTGCCCGCACGGTTCAGGATCGGTCGCGCGCGGAGGATCTGGCGCAGGACGTGTTCCTCAAGATCCATCGCGGCCTGCCCTACTTTCGCGGCGAAGCGCGGCTGTCGACGTGGATCTACCGGATCGTGGCCAATGCCTGCGCGCAGGCGCAGCCGGCAGCCGCGCTCGCCATGTCCCTCGCCGTCTCCCTCGACGATGACCGGTCGGCGACACCGGCGGCCTTCGATCGGCACCCGGAGGATCTGGAGCTGCGCGATCGGTTGGAGAAAGCGATCGCGCGCCTCCCGCCGCATTATCGTCTGCTCGTCGCCGGCCACTATCTCGACGGCGTGCAGTACGAGGATCTGGCGGAGGCGCTCAAGATACCGCTCGGCACGGTCAAGACGCACCTGTATCGCGCCAAACAGCAGCTGCGGCGGCTGCTCGAGTCGGAACTGAAATAGATGTTTTGCGACGAAACGCTGGACGCCATCGAAGCGATTGCGGCCGGTGAGCTGACGCCAGACGGCCGCATCGCGGCGCATCTGGCCTCGTGCCGCAATTGTGCGGCGGCGCTCGATTCCGCGCGACGGATCGAGCGCATGCTGAAGGCGCGTCCGGTGCCCAGGCCGCCGCAGCAGTTCACCGTGCGCACGATGGCGCGCATCCGGCGCGCGCGCTGGCGAAGCGATCAGTTTCTCGACGCCGGCTTCAACCTCGCGATCGCGCTCATCGTCGTCGGCGTCATCGTGGCGGTCTGGATGGTCTTCAACCGCAGCGGGTTGACGGCGGTCAGCACGGACGTGGTCGGCCTGGCCGAGAGCGGCGCGACGGAGTTCGCGCGCCGCGTGGCGCCGTCGCTTCCAATCTACGGCGCGGCCACAGCCCTCGTGCTGACCGCGCTCGGCATCTGGTGGTGGGCCGAGCGGGATACGGCACTGTGAGTCGGGTCGTTGATCACCCGGGTGGAGGAATATCTGATTACGAATAGACAAACTCAAAACTTAGAACTGAGAACTTAAAGGGCCATCACTGTACGCTCGGCTCGCGAGAGAATCGACGCGCGGGCCCCGGCTGGCACGCCTCGAGCTGGCGTGCTAGGCTGAATCTGCGGACCACAGTCAGACGCGAAAGTGGCGGAACTGGCAGACGCGCCGGACTTAGGATCCGGTAGCCGAAAGGCTTTGGGGGTTCAACTCCCCCCTTTCGCACCAGCCTTCGCTCACCCGCACCACCGAGCTTGGGCTGGCAAGCCGCACATCGATCCACCGAGCTTCGGCTGGCAAGCCGCACGTTGGCCGACCTGTCCGCCGAAGCGCGAAGCGGAAGGCGTCATCCCTCATCCTTATGAAGACCGAGTTCGTCGACGTCAGCGAGACGCGCAAGAATGTCACGGTCGAAATCCCGAGCGACGTGGTCGACGCCGAGATCGAGCGCCACGCGCGCGACTATTCGCGCAAAGCGCGCATCCCCGGCTTCCGTCCCGGCAAGGCGCCGGCGCGCGTCATCAAGCAGCGCTTCAAGGATCAGATCCTGCACGATGTCGCACACGATCTCATTCCGCCGGCGGTGGACGAGGCGCTGCGCGCCCGAGGAGTCGAGCCGGTGGACGTGCCGGATATCCGCGACGTCACCGTCGAGGAGGGCCAGCCGCTCACCTTCACCGCGTCGTTCGACACGGTGCCGCCGTTCGAGCCGGGCGAGTACGCGACGCTGTCGCTTCGGCGGCCGTCCAACAGCATCGAAGAGGGCGCGGTCGATCAGGCCCTGCAGCGGCTGCGTGACCGGGCGGCGCGGTCCGAGCCGGTCGAAGGCCGCGGCGTGGACGCCGGCGATACCGTCACCGTTGACCTCGATCGGCGGGACCCCTCTGGGGCCGCGGACAATCATAAGGACGTCAACATCGAGCTCGGCGCGAAAGCCAATCCGCCCGGCTTCGACCAGCACCTGCTGGGGCTGGAGGTCGGCGCGACCAGGACGTTCACGGTTCACTACCCCGCCGACTACGCGATCACCGAGCTCGCCGGCACCGACGTCGTGTATACGGTGACGGTCAAAGCCATCAAGCGCCGCGTGCTGCCCGAGCTCGACGATGAGTTCGCGAAGGACCTTGGGGAGTTCGAGAGCCTCGACGGCCTGCGAACGCGCGTGCGTGAGGATCTCGAGCACGAGGCGCGGCACGCGGCCGATCGCGAGGTCCGCGCCGATCTGATGAAGCAGCTCGCCGCACGCGTGCCCTTCGAGGTGCCCGTCTCGCTCGTCGAACGCGAGCTCGACCGGCGCATCGAAGAGTTCGCGCAGCGCCTCATCGAGCAGAACATCAATCCGCGTGAAGCGGGCCTCGACTGGCGCGCGTTCCGCGACAGTCAGCAGGCCGTCGCCCGAGAGGCGGTGGGCGCCGCACTCGTCATCGACGAGGTCGCGCGGCGCGAACAGCTGGAGGCGACCGACGAGGAGGTCGACCGCGAGGTCGGCCGGTATGCCGAACGGACGGGGCGAACGCCGGCGGCCGTCCGCGCCGAGCTCGAAAAGGAGCGCGGGCTGTGGCGCGTGCGTGCGGGGCTGCGCCGGGAGAAGGCGATTGACTTCCTCATGGCGCGTGCTACACTTGGTGGAGACTCGTAAGACTTCCCCCGCACGCCATTTTCCCCGACCAATCAGCGATTCACAGTATGCGAGACCAGTCGTCAGAACCGCGTATGCAACTCGTGCCCATGGTGGTCGAGCAGACCAACCGGGGCGAGCGCGCCTACGACATTTTTTCGCGGCTCCTGAAAGACAGCATCATCTTCATCGGGACGCCCATCGACGACCAGATCGCCAACCTGATCATCGCGCAGCTGCTCTTCCTCGAGGCCGAAGACCCGGACAAGGACATCGTGCTGTACATCAACAGCCCAGGCGGATCGATTACTGCTGGGATGGCCATTTACGACACGATGCAGTTCATCAAGCCGGACGTGGCGACCTACTGCATCGGCCAGGCGGCCTCTATGGCGGCGGTCCTGCTGGCGGCGGGCGCCAAAGGGAAGCGGTATTCGCTGCCGAATTCACGGATTGTCATCCACCAGCCGCTGATGTCTGGACTGGCGGGCCAAGCGACCGATATTGATATTGCGGCTCGCGAGATCCTGCGCATGCGCGAGCGCATCAACGACATCCTGGTACACCATACCGGTCAATCGGTTAAGCGCATCCAGGACGACACCGAGCGCGACTACATCATGTCGGCCGACCAGGGTAAGGAATACGGTATTATTGATGATGTCATCCGGAAGCGGGCGTAGGTAACCATGTGTAGCGCGGGCCTTTAGGCCTGCCCACGGCGGGCCAGAGGGGTTCCGCTCTACACCAGGACGCACAATGGTCAAGAAAAACGGCGAAGCGGAAGTCCTGCGGTGCTCGTTCTGTAACAAGGACCAGAACGACGTTCGGAAGCTCATTGCCGGGCCGACCGTCTTCATCTGCGACGAGTGCGTCGAGGTCTGCAACGACATCATCGCCGACGACAACCGGTTCGAGAACCGCGGGACCCGCACGTCGCTGCCCACGCCGCAGGAGATCAAGAAGTTCCTCGACGAATACGTCATCGGCCAGGAGCGCGCGAAGAAAACCCTTTCGGTCGCCGTCTACAACCACTACAAGCGTCTGCAGACCCGCGGCGGTACCGCCGGCCGTGGCAAGGACGACGTCGAGATCTCCAAGAGCAACATCCTGCTGATCGGTCCGACGGGCTGCGGCAAGACTTTGTTAGCCGAGACGCTGGCGCGGTTGCTCAACGTTCCGTTCACGATTGCCGACGCCACCACGCTGACCGAAGCCGGCT
>JBGPKK010000002.1:0-70948 GCA_041485905.1 Vicinamibacteria bacterium | reverse complement strand
CCGGCCATACGAGGCGCCCGTAGGTGCCGCCCGACACGTGGTAGGCCAAGCCGGCCGCCTGCACCGTGACGACGAGGGCGCTGACGCTGAACAGCGTGCGGTAGAGCGGATTTTTATGCGTGACTTTGGTCGTCGCCTGACTCAGCGCACCGACTGCCGTGATCAGCATCGCCTGCTGCGGTCCGAAGAGCAGCAGGGCGGCGAAATCGACGACGAAGGAGAGCGACATCGTCGCGCGGTTCTTCGTCGTCGGCAGCTGGAGCTTGAGGGTCGAGGTCAGGATGGTCGCGAGGGTCAGTGCGAGAAAGACCGGGAGTTGCCCGAGCGTGGGCAGTTGGGCGCCAAAGGCGAGCAATGATGCGCCGGCCAGCACGACGGCTGCGACGTAGAGGCGGGCAGCAATCGGGAGCTTTTTCACGATCCGAGCTCGGTCAGCCCTAACGGCGCCCTATGAATTAGCGTGTGCGTCACTAAGTCATACTAAAGCAATATCGCGGCCGTGAGCGATTAGGTAGAGTGTGCAGCCGTTAATCACAGTTAATGCAGCGTCTTAGAGCCGTATCTAGGGGCGATTACAGTAATGACATTATATGACTTATTATGACAATACAGAACACTGCAGATGGCCAACTAGCTCTCAAGTAGTTCTGGATCAATCACTTAGTGGCCGTTTGTGCCGTAATAGAACAGGACGTACCAAAACTGAACTTTTCCGCGGCTGGTAGGCGGGTTTACTGCCCCACTTTGCGCTGTTCTTCGAGAAGGGCGGCGAACGTCCGTTCAACAAGATCGATTTCCGCCTTGTAACCCTGGGGGTCGATGAACGGGTTCGGGCTGCCGCCTGCCAGCTTCCGGTGCTTCTCGGTCATGTTGTACATCGCGGGGTGCGATCCCAGGGGCACATCACATGGCAGCGAGTGCATCACCTTGTATCCCCGCACGTATTCCTCGGCGATCGTCGGATTATTCGGGTTGTTGACGAGACGCGTGCCGGGGTTCACGCCCATGCTGCCGATGATGACGACGTCGTAGGAGCGCCCGCCTTCCTGGGCCTTCATCGTCCACGTCGTGCAGCCTTTGGTATGCCCCGGCGTAAGGTGTGCCACGAGCGTCGTGCCGCCGAGCGTGACCTGATCGCCGTCGTGCAGCACTTTGTCGATCGGATGCGCCTTGCCGCCTGGTTTCATGGCCTGCAGCGCCGGCACGTCCTCCGCCATGGCCATGACCTGTGCGCCAGTGGCCTCCCTAATCAAGGCGTCGGCTTCCATGTGATCCGCGTGGGCGTGGCTGCCGAGGATGATTTTGATGTCGGCGGCCTTGAACCCCAGTTGTTCGATCGACTTCCGGATGACCGGCCAGTTCCGTTCATACATGCTGTTGACGAGGATGTGACCCTGCGGGGTCGTGATGAGAAACGACGCGAGCGTTTCGGTGCCGACGTAGTAGATGTTGCCAATCACCTTGTGGGGAGGAAACTGGGCGTCCTGCTGCTCCCGGGTGCCGATGTTGCGCTGGAACAGCTCCTGCGGCGTCCAGACCTTCGGCGCTTGGGCGAACACGTTGGCCGCGCCGGCCCCCGCAAGCCAGAGCGAGAGCATCATTGTTTTCGTCCGCATCAAAAATCTCCTTTACGGTAACGCGTACACGACGAGCGCCTCGGATCCGGCCGGAGCCGGATCGTCGAGCGCGCTGGCGCCGGCCGCGCTGATGGCCACGTACTGTTTCCCATTCCTGCCCTGGTAGGTGATCGGCACGGCGTGCGCGCTCATCTCAAGCTTGGTGACCCACAGCTCCTTGCCGGTCTTCGAATCGAAGGCACGGAACCGCTTGTCGTTGCTCGCTCCGATGAACACGAGTCCCCCGGCGGTGACGATGGGGCCGCCCAGGTTCAAGCGGCCGGTCTTCTGTCTGCCCTCGGGCAATTCCTCGGTGATGCCCAGCGGAACCTTCCACGCGATGTCGCCGGTGCGTGCGTTGACCGCGACCAGATTGCCCCAGGGCGGGCGATTGCACAGCCAGCCGTGCTCGCCGCCCATGATATTGCCGTTGCCGGTCCGCGCGTCGCCGTCCTTCCATTGGAAGCGCGACGTCGGGCCCACGATGGAGTTTCGGCGATACGGACTGCGGCCGCCCTCCGGCGCCTTTTCCACCCAGCCGATGCTCGCTTCGTCGTTCGTGTTCACGAAGACGTAGCCGCTGGTCGGGTCCGCGGCGGTGCCGCCCCAATTGGCGCCGCCAATGGATCCGGGGAACAGGATCGTCGAAAACGGCTTCGCGCCGGTCTCGCGGTAGACGTAGGGTGAGAACGACCCTTCGTTATAAAAGCCGCCGCTCCGCTCCGAGAGCTCCCGGCAGAATTTGGCGTGCTCCGCGGTGGTGTCTGCGGCGGTGACGATGTCGTCCGCCTTGTAGCCGACGCGCGCGATCGGCGGCGGCTTGACCGGGATCGGCTGGGTCGGCGAGCTCTTCTCGCCGGGCGCGCCGCTCGGAGGCACCCCTCGCTCCTCGATGCCGAAGACCGGCTTGCCGGTGACGCGATCGAGAATGTACATGTAGCCGGTCTTGGCGGCGAGCGCGAGGATCGGCGTGCGCGTCCCGTTCACGGTGACGTCGAGCAGCGCCGGCGGCGACGGCACATCGTAGTCCCAGAGATCGTGATGGACCGCCTGGAAGTACCACTTCAGCTTTCCGGTGTCGGCATCGAGGGCGACCAGGGAGTTGCCGTACAGATCGTCGCCGTGTCGATCGCCACCCCAGTAATCGTTTGGTCCCGGCGCCTCGACCGCGACGTAGAGAAGGCCACGCTCCGCATCGAGGGTCTGGGAGAACGCCCAACTGTAGGTGCCGGAGCGATTCTTCCAGCTGTCGGCCTCCCATGTCTTGTTGGCGGGATCGCCAGGTTGCGCGACGGAGTTGAATTCCCACACCCTGGCGCCGGTCCGCGCATCGAACGCCCGCACGCCCCCGGGCGAGCCGTTCGTGCCGACGATCAGCAGGTTCTTATAGACAGTCGGCGCCGAGTTGTACGGCGCTCCCATGTTCACTTCGCCGTCCTGTCCAAAGCCGGCGACCGGTTCGCCCGCGCGCGCCGTCAGCGCGATCAGCCGGCGCTCTGACGTGAACACGATGTGCGGCGGATGGCTTGCATCTCCCGGCCAATGCGCGACGCCGCGACGGGAGGGGACGCCGTTTGTGACCTGATACCGCCAGACCTCGCGGCCGGTTTCCGGTTCGAGCGCGGCGATGTGATCGGATGCCGCAACGTACATAACCCCGTTCACCACAATCGGCGTAAATTCCGAGCCGCCCGACAGCGAGCCGGCAGTCTGATCGCGTCCCAACTTGTACAACCACGCGCGAGCGAGGTTCGCCACGTTCCCGGTGTTGATCTGCTTCAACGGGGAGTAGCGCGTGCCGGCCAGATCGCGGTTGTACATCGGCCAGTCGGCATCTTTCGATGTTGTAACAGCCTGCGCGTGAAGGGCCGCGAACGCGCCGGCAGCGGCCAGCACCGCGCCTGAAACTATACGCAGCCATCGATTCGGCTTCATCGGAACCTCCCTCGTCTCGCGGGCATTCTACTGTGACCGGCTGCCGCAATTTCATACAATACGGCCTCGGTCGGCGTCGCCGACCTCAGGCGTCTTCGGTGCACAGGAGGAGAAGTACGTAGGGCGGACCCTGCTGGGTCCGCCGGCGAGGAGAGCGATATGTTCCGAAACGTCTGGTTATCAACGCTTGCGGCAGCGTCTTTTGTTGGCGGAGCTCAATCCGCCGTCGCCGCGACCACCTGCGAGAAGCTGACGATGCTCTCGTTGCCGAACGCGACCATCACATCCGCGCAGTTGGTGGCTGCCGGCGCGTATGTTCCGCCCGCGCCGCCCGCGAGAGCCGGTGGGGCGCGCGGCGCAGCACCGCCGGCCGAGGCTGGCCGCGCCGGCCAACCGCCGGGAAGAGCCGGCGGCCGCGGCGCGCAGTTCGCCGATCTGCCGGCCTTCTGCCGCGTCAGCGCGACGCTGAAGCCGAGCAGCGACTCCGACATCAAGGTCGAGCTCTGGATGCCCGCCTCGGGATGGAACGGCAAGTTCGTCCTGCCCGGCAACGGCGGATTTGCCGGAGCGATCGCTCCCGCCGGTCTCGCCGCGGCGCTTCGCAGCGGGTATGCGGCGGCCACGACCGACACGGGCCATGAGGGCGGCAGCGGCAGTTTCATGCTCGATCATCCCGAGCGGCTGACCGATTTCGCCGACCGGGCGGTTCACGAGACGGCGGTGAAGAGCAAAGCGATCCTGGCGGCGTTCTACGGCAACGGTCCGAAGGCGTCCTACTTCAATGGCTGCTCGACGGGCGGCCGGCAGGCGCTGACCGCCGCACAGCGCTTCCCCGACGATTTCGACGGCATCGTCGCCGGCGCGCCGGCGATTTATGCATCGCGCCAGTCTGCCGGGCAGATCTGGATCTGGCAGGCGACCCACAAAGACGCGGCGGGCTACCTCACGCCGGACAAGCTGACCGTGCTGCACGACGCGGCGGTCGCCGCCTGCGACGCTCTGGACGGCGTGAAGGACGGTGTGCTCGAAGATCCGACCCGCTGCAAGTTCGATCCGAAAGTCGTGCAGTGCAAGGATGCAGACGGACCGGGCTGCCTGACCGCCTCGCAGGTCGAAGCGGCGCGGAAGATTTACGCCGGCGCCAGGAACCCGCGCACCGGCGAACAGATCTTTTCGCCGCTGTTCCCTGGAAGCGAGATGGGCTGGGCCGCATCGGCCGGCGCGCAACCGGTCGGTTACGCCCTTGATGTCTACCGGTATGTCGTGTTCAAGGACCCGAAATGGGATCCACTGACGCTCAATTATGACAGTGATATCGCGAAAGCCGACAAGGTCGTTGGCCAGCTGACGGCGATCGATCCCGATCTGACGAAGCTGCTGCGGCACGGGAAGCTGCTCATGTACGCGGGATGGAGCGATCCCGGCATTCCTCCCGGCTACATCGTGGACTACTACAAGAACGTGGTGGCGAAGACGACGGTGAAGGACGTGCGCGATTCTGTCCGTCTGTTCATGGTGCCCGGCATGGGCCACTGCGGCGGCGGCGACGGGACCAGTACGTTTGACATGCTGAGCGCGCTGGACCAATGGGTGGAAAACGGAAAGGCGCCTGCGCAGATCAGCGCGTCGCGTCTGAAAGACGGCGCAGTCGACCGCACGCGTCCGCTCTGCCCGTACCCGCAGGTGGCGACGTACAAAGGAAGCGGAAGTATCAACGAGGCCGCCAACTTTGTGTGTAAGGAGCGATAGGATGTTCCGTAAGTCTGTCGTCGCCACGGTCGCTTTCACGGCGTTGGCCGTCACGGCGCCGCCGTCCGCGGCTGCGACCACCTGCCAGAATCTGACGATGCTCTCGTTGCCGAATACGACGATGACGCTGGCGCAGCCGGTCGCGGCCGGAGCGTTTACGCCACCTCCGGCGCCCGCGCGCGGGGGAGCCGGTGGCAGGGGCCAGCAGTTCAACGACCTTCCGGCTTTCTGCCGCGTGCAGGCGACGTTGAAGCCCTCGGGCGACTCCGACATCAAGATCGAACTGTGGATGCCCGTAGCTGCGAGCTGGAACGGCAAGCTTCGCGGCACCGGTAACGGAGGTCTGGGCGGAGGCGCCGCCGTGGGCGCGGGCGCGCTGGCCAACGGCGTCCGGCTTGGATACGCGACGGCGGGTAACAACACCGGCCACGAAGGCGACTCGCGGTACGCGATCGATCATCCCGAAAAGATCATGGACTTCGGCTATCGCGCCGCCCACGAGATGACCGTCGCTGCGAAAGCGCTCATTAAGGCGTATTACGACAAAGTCCTGACGTATTCAGTTATCGCGGAAGGCGGCGGCGGCACGATCGCGGCGCTCAGTTCCGCGCAGCGGTACCCCGAGGACTACGACGTCGTCGCCGTGACGGGCATGTCGTCGTATCTGACGCGTCACACGTTCGGCCAGATGTGGTACTGGCAGGCGACGCACAAGGATGCTGCGAGCTACATCCCGCCGGACAAATATCCAATCCTCCACGAGGCGGCGCTCAACGCGTGCGACGCGTTGGACGGCCTCAAGGACGGGATCATCGGTGACGTGGAGCACTGCAAGTTCGATCCCGGCGTGATTCAGTGCAAGGGAACCGGGGACCCGAGCTGTCTCACCGGACCGCAGGTCGAGGCGGCGCGCAAGATCTACGCGGGACCGACCAACCCCCGAACCAGGCAGGAGCTGTACTCGCCGATGTATCCGGGTAGCGAGCTCGGCTGGGCGCAGCTGGCCGGCGGCGACGCGCCGCTCGGCATTCCGGTGGAGTTCTTCAAGTACTTCGTGTTCAAGGATCCGAACTGGGATTACAAGACACGGCCGATCGATTTCGACAAGGACGTGGCGCTGGCGGACAAGCCGGACATCCAACCGGTCAATGCCGTCGACCCGGATCTCAAGAAATTCTTCGCGCGCGGCGGCAAGCTGCTCCTCGTGGACGGCTGGGCCGACACCGCGGTGCCGCCGAAGGTTTCCATCAACTACTACAAGAACGTCGTCGCCAGGACCGGCGCGAGCGCGGTGAAGAAATCGATGCGATTCTTCGTCGTGCCCGCGATGGGACACGGCCCGGGCACCAACGGCGCCGAGAACATGAACTTCGACGCCCTTGCCACGATTGAGGAATGGAAGAAGACCGGCAAGGCCCCGGACACGCTCATCGTGTCGCACTACAAGAACAGCATGGAAGTCGGCAAGCGCCTGGTCTGCCAGTACCCGATGGTGGCGATGTACAAAGGCAGCGGGAACACTGAGGACCCCGAGAGCTATACCTGCAAGTGAAAGGGCAGAGGGCAAGAGTGAAGTCAAGGGAAGTGGGGAAGTTCTTCATGCGAACGATCACAGGCGTCTTTGCGTTGGTGGCGTGCTGCGCGGGTGGGGCGCTCGTCGCCCAGCAGCGCTACGTTCCCGTGGAAATCGAAGCGGGCGGTCGACTGTTTACGTCGAGCTGCACGGGTTGCCACGGCCCGGAAGGCGACTGGGTCGGCGGCGTGAACTTCAGCAAGGGGCAGTTCCGGCGCTCGACGTCGGACGATGACCTCGTCCGGGTCATCATGCGGGGCATTCCGAATACACCGATGCCGCCGAGCAGTTTTTCGGACGGGCAGGCGGCGACGATCGTGGCGTACGTGCGGTCGCTGGCGAGTGGCGGCGTGCCGGCGGGCGGTGACGCCGGCCGCGGCAAGGCGGTGTTCGACGGCAAGGGCCAGTGCCTCACCTGCCACAGCGTGAGCGGGATCGGCGGGCGCACCGGGCCCGCGCTCACAGAGATCGGCGCATTTCGTCCGGGCGCGGAGCTGCAACGCTCGCTCCTTGATCCCGACGCCGACATTCGCCCGGAGAATCGCAGCGTCCGCGCCGTGACCCGGGACGGCAACACGATCACCGGTCGACTGCTCAATCAGGACACATTCACCCTGCAGTTGATCGACTCGAGCGAGCGGCTGATGTTGCTCGAGAAGGCGACCCTGCGGGAGTACGCTGTGCTCAAGAGTTCACCGATGCCGTCGTATCGAGACAAGTTGAACGCCCAGGAGCTGGCGGATGTCGTCAGCTACCTGGCTTCTTTGCGAGGTCGCCCATGATCGAACAGGGTTTTGCCGCGACAACACGAAAACACGAAACGTCATCCTTCAAGAGAGCCTTCGTGGCTTCGTGCTTTCGTGTCGGCTTGTATCTGGCGATTCTTGGATCCGTAGTAGCCGGCTTGCATGCACAAGTGTCCTTCGATCGCATCCTTCGTGCTGCCGCCGAGCCGCAGAACTGGCTGACCTATTCGGGCGGCGTGATGAGCCAGCGCTACAGCCAACTCGCGGAGATCACGCCGGCCAACGTCAAGAACCTCGAGCTGCGCTGGGTGTTCCAGGCGCAGTCACTGGAGAAGTTCGAGGCGACGCCGCTGGTGGTGGACGGCATCATGTACACCGTCCAGGCGCCGAACGATCTGGTGGCGCTCGACGCGGCGACGGGACGAGTGTTCTGGACGTATCCGTACGCACCGTCGACGCTGGCGCGGCCGTGCTGCGGCCGCGTCAACCGCGGGCTCGCGATCCTCGGCACCACGCTCTTCATGGGCACGATCGACGGCCACCTGCTGGCAATCGATGCGAAGACCGGCGGGCTCGTATGGAACGTCGCCGTCGGCGGCGCGCGGCCGGAAGCGGGCTACGGCTTCACAGTGGCGCCGCTGGTCGTCAAGGATAAGGTGATCGTCGGTTCCGTCGGCGGCGAGTACGGCATCCGCGGCTTTCTCGCCGCGATTGACGCCCGCACCGGCAAGGAAGCCTGGCGTTTCAACACCATTCCCGGACCGGGCGAGCGTGGTCATGACACATGGGCGGGCAATTCATGGCAGAGCGGAGGAGCGTCGGTGTGGGTGACTGGCTCCTACGATCCCGATCTCAACCTGACGTACTGGGGGATCGGCAATCCGGGACCGGACTGGAACGGCGACCGGCGCGGCGGCGACAACTTGTACAGCGAATCGGTCGTCGCCCTCGATGCCGACACCGGTCAGTTGAAATGGCACTTCCAGTTCACGCCGCACGACGAGTTCGACTACGACTCGGTCCAGGTGCCGGTGCTCGCCGATATCCAATGGCAGGGCAGAGCGCGCAAGGCGATGCTGTGGGCCAACCGCAACGGGCTCTGGTACGTGCTCGATCGGACGAATGGCCAGTTCCTGCTCGGCAAACCGTTCGTGAAGGTGACCTGGACCAGCGGCGTCGATGACAAGGGGAGGCCGCAGAACGTGGTCAGCCCAACCGCCGAGGGCACGATCATCTTTCCAGGTAACCAGGGCGGCACGAACTGGTATTCACCGTCGTTCAGCCCGAGGACCGGACTTTTCTATATCCCGAGTTGGATGGATACGTACTCGACCTACATCAGACGCCCGGTCGAGTACACGGAAGGCCAGCGCTTCACGGGAGCGCTGCCGGTGATGCCAGTGCGCAGCCTGCAGCCGGGGCCTCTGGTCAACCGGAGGCTGCCGGAAGACGGCTACGGCGCCGTGCAGGCGTTCGATCCGAAGACGGGCGAGAAGAAGTGGGAGTTCAAGATGACTGACGTCACCGACAGCGGCATCTTGAGCACGGCTTCGGATCTGCTCTTTTCCGGCGGCCGCGAAGGATATTTCTTCGCGCTCGATGCGCGGACCGGCGCGCTGCTCTGGAGGACCAGCGTGGGCGGCGCGGTCTCGGCAGCGCCGATGTCGTTCTCGGTCGGCGGACGCCAGCACGTCGCCATCGCCGCGGGCAGCGCACTGTTCGTCTACGCGCTCCGGTAGCCCGCATCGGCACCCCTTGAAAGCCGTGCCCTACCGTGGTGGCTTGCGGCGCTCTCCCTCTCCTGAGTAGTATGGCCTTCGCGTTTCATAAGAACGCTTGATGCATGTTCCGCTCGCCAAGGTCTTAGATAGAGGTGCGAAGATGACAATCCGTCGCGTACTTGTCACGTTACTTGTCTCTGCCGGGGTCGCCGCCTTTCTGGCCGCTGGCGAAAATGTCGCGGCCGCTCAGGCGCCTGCCCGGGGTGCCGCTGCCGCGCAACCAGCCCGAGGGGCGGCCGCGCCAGCCCGGGGTGGTTCCACCGCCCGGGCGCACGGGTCGCTTGCCCAGATCATGCGCGCCATCCCGTTTCCGAACTCGAACATCATTTTCGACGTGCAGGATACCGATCCCGCCAAGAAGAAGCCCGACTCCAACGGTCCGTACCTCGGAACCTATCAGGGATGGGAGGGCGTCGAGAATGCCAGCCTCGCGATCGCGGAATTCGCCAACCTCATCCTGATTCCCGGACGCATGTGTTCGAATGGCAAGCCCGTGCCGCTCAACCAGCCGGATTTCGTGAAGTTCGCGCAGGCGCTCCGCGCAACAGGGCTTGCGGAATACAACGCCGCCAAGAGCAAGAACCAGGACGCGGTGAACAAGCTCAGCGATCGGCTCACCGAGACGTGTTCGAACTGCCACGACGTTTACCGGCCGGACAGCCGCATCGGCGGCGCGAAGGTGGGTCCGGAAAAACGCTGCATTCCGGGAGTTTGACGCGCTGATGTGGCCCCCACCGTACAAAGGGTTTTTCGAGTGGGTCGGCACTCTGCCAGGCAGCCTGTATCTGCGTGAGGACGCGCCAAACTTCTTCGGGACCTTCCTGACGCTGCATGTCCTCAGCATGTGTCTGTTCCTCGGTCTGGTCCTGATGATGGATCTGCGGCTGCTGGGCGTCGCGCACCCGCAGACGTCCATCTCCCAGATTCAGAAACGCCTGTTCCCGTGGCAGCTGCTCGGCGCCATCGTGATGGCGATCAGCGGCTTCGTCCTGTTTTATGCACAGCCGGTGCTGTACTGGGGTAAGGGTTTCTATTGGGTCAAGATGTTAGTGGCGATGCCCCTGGCGGTCCTGAATCTGCTGGTCTTTCATTTCACCACGTACCGATCAGTGGCGGCGTGGGACACCAATGCCTCGCCGCCGTTTGCAGCGAAACTGGCCGGTGTCCTGTCCATTGTCTTGTGGATCACCGTGCTGTGTTTCGGGCGACTGGTCGCCTACGACTGGTGGACCATCGTCGAGCAAGTGAAATAGGAGTTGAACCTGGTGTCTCTACAGCCGTTCTTCAAGGGGATGGAAAGCCTCGCGGTCTACAAGTCATCCATCTATCTCGGTCCCGGCGTGAACCTGGTGCACCTGGTCTCGATGTGCACCTTCATGGGCGCGCTCCTGATGGTCGATTTGCGTCTGATGGGGGCCGGACTGACGACTCAGTCCGTGAAGCAGGTGGCGCGAAGCGCCAGGCCGTGGCTGATTGGCGGCCTCATCGGACTGACCCTGACCGGCATCCCGGCGCTGATGGCCACGGCCACCCAGCAGTACGCCAACAAGATCTTCTGGTTCAAGATGTATGTCCTCTTTGCGGCGCTCATCTTTACGTTCACGGTTCGCCGCAAGGTGACGGCAGCCGACGAGGGCCGGGTGGGCCCTGTCTGGGGCAGGCTCGTGGCGCTGGTGTCGATCGTGCTCTGGATGAGCGTGGCCGCCGGCGGGCGGCTGATCATGTACCTCTAGCCGCTACTTCTTCCCTGGCGCCGCCGCGTTCTTCACGTTGTTCCTAATCGCCGGGATCGTCTGCAGATACGCATAGAGCGCCTTGAGATCCTCGTCGGACATCATCTTGTAGAGCGCCCACGGCATCGGCGGCAGCAGGTCCTCGCCTTCGGGCTTCTTGCCCGTGCGCAGCGTCCTGATGAACGACGCCTCGGTATACCGCTTCTTCAGTCCGGTCTCAGCGTCTGGCGTCAGATTCGCGCCGTAGCTGACGCCCCAGGGCCCCGACCACGCCGTCAAATCCAGCGACGCATGAATCTCTTTCGGGTTCTGCGAGGGTGCCATCGTCGTCTGCGGCCGGCCAGAAAACGGCCGCTTCGGATCGGGCGTCTGCGCCGCGTCGGTTTTCGGCGAATGGCAGTCGTTGCACGCACCGATGGTCGCGAGGTAGCGGCCGCGCTCGATCTGACGCGCCGACGGAGCCGGGGCGCGCGATGGACGCGACTGAGCAGCGAGCCCGGCCATGCCGAGCGCCAGGCTTCCAAGCAGAGCCGTCCGGAAGAAAGTATTCATCGTGACAGACCGAGCAACTACATGATCACCGGAGGCAGGGTTTCAATCAGTTCGATGTCGGCGGTGCCACGGATCGCCCAGCTCTCGTCGACCAGGAAATCGTCCACATGGCCGGCTTCGCCGTCCGTCGCGAGTATGTGAAAGCCAGTCATCTTGCCGGTCTTGTGAAGCATAAACCCTCCCAATACCTTAATTCTTCTCAGGGACCAGCGTGACCAGTACTCGATTGTTCATATTCAGGTACGTCTTCGCCGCCTGCCGAATCATCGCCGCGTCCAGCTTCTTGTAATACTCCGGAGCCTCCCACACGGTGGCAACATCTTCGCGGTACTGATACTTGAGCACGATCTGATTCAGCAAGTAGTTGTTCTGCTTGCTGCTCGTCTCGAATTCGCGCAGAAGCGCTTCCTTCTCGTCGATCACCTGCTGCTCGGTCGGGCCGTTCGCCTTGAACTGTTCGATCTCCTCGATCACTCGAGTGATGAGATCGTCGGTGCGCTTCGGGTCGGACCCGAACCGGACGGTGATGGAGTACTCCGGACGGGGATTCTTCTGGAAATTCTGGGTCGCAGTGATGCTGTAGGTGCCGCCCAGATCCTCGCGGATTGTTTGCAGCAGCTTCCCCTGGAGCATATGCGCCATGGCCCGGATCGCCACGCGGTGCGTTTCGTCGTACTCGAACGGCCCACTGAACACGATCGCGGCCTGGCTCTTGGGCTCGATGCCTTTGGCGACCGTCTTCACGATGACCCCGGCTGGCGTCCGGACCCCGACGTCCTTCCAGGTCTCCTGCCGATGGAGTGACGGCAGCGTCGCGAGGTACCGCTCGACGAGCGGCTTCATCGTCGGCAAATCCAGGCTGCCGACGAAGACAAATGTGAAGTCGCTCGCGTCGGCGAAACGGTCTTTGTAGAAGGCCAGCGACTTGTCGAGATTCCACTGGTCGACGGTCGCTGCCGACGGGAGCTGCCTCCGGAGGTGATTCTGCGACATCGTGTTCGAGAGGGTCTGCGCGAGCGCGTAGTCGGGGCTCGCGCCCTGGTTCGCCAGCAGAGATTTCACCTGTGCGGTTTGCGCCTCGAACGCCGTCTCGTCCCGCCGCGGCTCCGTGAACCTGAGGTAAATCAGCTGGAACATCGTCTCCAGATCCTTGCGGGAGCTGTTGCCATTCAGCCCTTCTTCGAGCTCGCCGATGAAGTGGGTCGCCGAGGCGACCTTTCCGGTCAGCATCTTCCGCAAATCGATGGGATTGAACGTGCCGAGCCCGCCGGCGGTGACGACCTGCGTGGCCGTGCTGGCAGGAATGAAGTCTTTATCGCTCGCGAGCGATGTTCCGCCGGGGCTTGTGGCTCGAAAGACGATTTCGTCCTCTCTGAACGTCGTCGGCTTGAGTACCACCTTCACGCCGTTGGACAGCTCCCACTCCGTGATGCCGGCGGCGTCCTTTGACGCGGTCCTGGCGATCGTGCCCGGTCGCGGAGCCGAGGCGAGCAGCGCCACGGCGCTGACCGAATCCACGAACGGCTTCAGATCCTTGGCGACGGCGGCCTTCATCACGGCCGCCAGCTTCGGTTCGTCCGGGAGAATGAGACCGTTCTTCTCCGGAGCAGAGACAATGACGAGCCGGTTCGAATCGGGAAACCACTCCCTAGCCATCCTGTTGACCTCGTCGAGCGCGATCTGCGGCAGGAAGCGCTGGTGCAGCGCGTATTCGTCGTCGAGGCTGGGCAGGGTCTCGTTCTGCGTGAAGTTTCGGACGTACTCATTGGCCCGCGCGGCGGACAGACGGTTGTCCTTCTCGGTCAGCGCGCGCTCGTAGCCGCGAAGCACCGACACCTTTTGTCGGTCCAGTTCCGTGGACGTGAACCCGAAGCGTGAGACACGCTCGGCCTCGGCCAGCAACCCGTCCAGGCCTCGCTCGATGCCATCTTCCTTGACACGTGCGCTGAGCGAGGCTTCTTCTTTCGTGCGGGCCAGGAAGAGGCCGCGCCCCGCGCCGGCCGCGAGGAACGGCGCATCGGGCTTCTGCGCAAGCTCCGAAAACCGGGCGGAGAGCATGCCGGAGAACAGACGGTCCACGATCCGCTGACGGTACGCGGCGACCGATTCCTGATCGCGGGCCGGCAGGAGGTAGTCGATCTCGACGGTGGCCGCCGTCGTTTCCTTGTCCGTCAGAATTGCGAACGCGGTGCCGGGATGATCGGGTACGTCGTAGGTCGGGCGAGGCCGCGGCGCCGGCGCCGCTGGAATCGCGGCAAAGTGAGCCTTGATCAGATTCTCGATCGCGGTCTTGTCGAAATCGCCGACGGCGACGACGGCCATGAGGTCGGGCCGGTACCAATCCGCATAGAACTTCTTCAGCCGATCGGCCTTGGCGTTCTGGATGATCTCTGTCTTGCCGATCGGGAGCCGATCGGCATAACGCGAGCCCTTGAGCAGGACCGGGAGTAACTTCTCGGTCGTCCGCATCCCCGCGCCTCGCCGCAGCCGCCATTCCTCCATGACGACGCCACGCTCCTTGTCGATCTCCGCGGGATCGAAGGAGATGTTGTGCGCCCAGTCCTCGAGAATCAGAAACGACTTGTCCATCGCTTCAGCCTTGTCGGTGGGGACCTGGAGCATGTAAATCGTCTCGTCGAAGCTCGTGCTGGCGTTCAGGTCGGCGCCGAAGCGCATGCCGAGCGACTCGATGAACGACACGAGGTTGTTCTTGGGGAAGTGCTCGGTGCCGTTGAACGCCATGTGCTCGACGAAGTGGGCCAGCCCCTGCTGATCGTCGTCTTCGAGCACCGACCCGGCCTTGACGACGAGCCGGAGCTCGGCCCGCTTTTCGGGCTTCTTGTTGGCGCGGACGTAGTAGCGCAATCCGTTCTGGAGTCTGCCCTGGGTGATTTCCGCGTCGACCGGCATCGCCTGGGCGACCGCCGTGGTCTGCGCGGAGCTCGCCGCCGCCTGCTGCCGGGCGCCAGCCAGAGTGGTCGCGGCCACGACGGCCACCGCGAGCACCAGCATCCGTACGCGAGTGTGAATAGTCATGTGGACCTCGAAAGGCGCTGTACCAAACCCGTACGCGAAGGTTACTCTTGCAGTGCGCTCCAGTGCCAGAAAAAGAGCAGAGACCATGTCGCCTATTGTGCATAGGCGAAGGCGACCCCACGGTCGTGTTTGTGTCGAGCGGGTTTGGGACCTCGGCCGGCTCTGAAGCGGCCCGCGCGGAGGTCGGTGCCCGGACGCGCGTGTGCTCCTACGATCGCATGGGCACGGGGTGGAGCGACCCCGGGCCCGGCGAGATCACGGCGGGACTCCTCACAGAGGACTTGCGGCTGCTGCTCGATCGGGCGGGGATTGGAACCTCTTGCAGCAACGTCTGGCCCGTCGCTCGTCGCGAGGCACGTGGCGCATGGTTCCCGGGAGCGACCATTTGATAGGGAACAGCCGGCCGCACGCCGTCGCATCTGCGGTTCTCGAGATGCTGGCCCAGATTCGGCGGCACCCGATTTCTCCTTGATTCCCGATGGCGGCGCGCTAGGATCAGCGCACAATCGACCGCGCGGCGCCAAGGGACGCCTGGATGTCGAAAGGCCCATCATGAAGTACGTCGTGTCCGGCCTGAGCCGGACCGTGGCTCTCGCCGTCCTGGCCGCAGGTTCCCTCCTGGTTGCCCAGCAACCTTCACGTCAGGTCGAATGGGCGTATTACGGCGGCGATCCGGGCGGCGCCAAGTACTCAGCGCTGACCGATATCGACGCGCAGAACGTCCAGCGGCTGCAGGTCGCCTGGGAGTGGAAGCACTGGGAGACGCGGCTCGAGGAATTCGGAACCACGCCGGGCTTTTTCGAGAACACGCCGCTGATGATCGATGGCGTGCTGTACGTCACGACCCCCTACAACAGCATCGCGGCGCTCGATGCCGAGACCGGCAGGGAGCTGTGGCGGTTCGATGGCGAAGCGTACAAGCTTGGCCAGATTCTCTCCGGGAGCGGCTGGAAGCTGCGCGGAACGGCGTTCTGGCGTGACGGCAACAAGCTCCGCGTCTTCCTGAACAGCCGGCATCGCATGTTCTCGCTGGAGGCAGAGGACGGCCGGCCCGTGCGCTCGTTCGGAAACGCCGGCGTCGTATCGCTGACCGACGGCCTGGCCCGAATCTCCGACATCAGGCACGCGACGCAGAGCTCGCCCCCGGTCGTGTACCGCGATCTCGTCATCGTCGGGAGCCAGGTGCCCGACCGCGTGCAGGTGTCCGATCCGGTCGGTTACATCCAGGCCTTCGACGCGCGGACGGGCAAGCGCGCGTGGACCTTCTCCGTCATTCCCCAGTCGCCGAAGGATCCCGGTGCCGAGACGTGGGCGAAGGAGTCGTGGCGAACCAACGGCCACGCCAACGCCTGGGCGCCGATGGCGCTTGACGCGGCTCGAGGGCTCCTCTACGTGCCGACGTCGACGCCGAGCAGCGATTACTACGGCGGCGGACGGCCGGGCGCCAACCTGTTCGCCGAGTCGCTGGTCTGTCTCGACGCGGCGACCGGCAAGATGAAGTGGCATTTCCAGACGGTGCATCACGGACTCTGGGACTACGACAACCCGGCCCAGCCCAACCTGGTCACGATCACGGTGAACGGCCGGCGGATCGACGCGGTGGCGCAAATCACCAAGCAGGGGTTCACCTACATCTTCGATCGCGTGACGGGGCAGCCGGTCTGGCCGATCGTGGAACGTCCGGTGCCGACCGACAGCAACGTGCCGGGCGAGATGCCGTATCCCACGCAGCCGTTTCCCACGAAGCCCCCGGCGTTCGTCGACCAGGGTGTCTCGCTCGAGGAGGCGAACGATCTGACGCCGGCCATCAAAGCGATGGCGCAGGAGCAGATGAAGAAATTCCGCCTCGGTCCGCTGTTCACGCCACCCTCGCTCGAAGGCACGCTGCAGCGTCCCGGGCAAGGCGGAGGCGGCAACTGGGGCGGCGCGGCGTTCGATCCCGAGACCGGCTATCTCTTCGTGCGGGCGACGCGTGGGGTTGGGCTGAATCGGGTCGCGAAGAACGACGGATCCGATCCGCTCGTGGAGGTTGCGTACTCGGATAGATTTGCGCGCGGCGGCGAAGAGGTCAACGTCCGCGGACTTCCGCTGACGGCTCCACCGTACGCCGTGTTCACGGCCGTTGATTTGAACAAAGGTGAAATCGCGTGGCGGGTTCCACTGGGCGAAGGGAGTGCCGCGCTGCGCAAGAACCCGCTGCTCGAGGGCGTCGCGCTGCCCGATCGCCTGGGGTCGCCGAACAATCGCGGCGGCGCGATGGTGACCCGAAGTGGCCTCGTGTTCATCGGCGGCGGCGACAGCTATTTCTATGCGTTCGATACGAAGAGCGGCAGGGAAGTCTGGCGGACGAAGATACCGTATCCGAATACCGCCAACCCGATGACGTATCGCACTCGCTCTGGCCGCCAGTTCATCGTTGTCGCAACCGGCACGGGCGCCGACAACCGACTGCTGGCCTTCGCGATTGGTACGTAGTGTCCGGCTTTAGCCGGACCAAGAAGTGATGAGGAGCAATCCATGAGACCGCGATTCGCTGCATCGATGGCGCTGGTCGTGCTGTTGGGAAACCTCTGGCTCGTGGCGCAGGTGAAAGACTCTCGCCCGGTCACCGAGGCGATGCTGCGCAATCCCGCGGCTGGTGATTGGCTGAACTGGCGGCGCACCGACAACGCGTGGGGCTACAGCCCACTCGATCAAATCAGCCGACAGAACGTCCAGCAGCTTCAGCTGGCGTGGTCGTGGGCGATGGACGATACCGGTGCACAGGAGGCGACACCGCTCGTCTATAACGGCGTCATGTATCTGCCGAACCCACGCGGCGTCATTCAGGCGCTGGACGCCGCGACCGGAGATCTGCTCTGGGAGTTTCGGCCCGAGGCGGCCGCGCCACCGACGCCCCCGGGGAGCGCTCAGCGCGGCGGTGGCGGAGAGCAGTCCGCCATCCCACGCCTTGCGCAGCGGCCCGCCACCGCAGGCGGAGGCGGCGACGAAGGTAGAGGCATTCAAAGGAACATCGCGATTTTCGGAGACAAGATCTTCGGGACGACGAATGACGCGCACATTGTGGCCGTTGACGCGAGGACCGGGAAGCTCGTGTGGGACACCACGGTCGCGGATGCGAGGTTGGGATACGGATACACCTCCGGTCCCATCGTCGTGCGCGGGAAAGTGATCGCCGGGATCACCGGCTGCAGCCGCTACAAGGAGGACGTCTGCTTCATCACCGGCCATGACGCGGCGACCGGGAAGGAGCTGTGGCGCACATCGACCGTCGCGCGTCCGGGTGAGCCGGGCGGCGACTCGTGGGGCGACCTGCCGCTGGCCTTCCGCGCCGGCAGCGACGCGTGGATTTCGGGCAGCTACGATCCGGAAACGAACCTTGTCTACTGGGGCACGGCGCAAGCCAAGCCGTGGGCCAGAGTTGTCCGCGGCACCGACGGCGCCGCCCTGTATACGAACTCGACTCTCGCGCTCGATCCCGACACCGGAAAAATGAAATGGTACTACCAGCACCTGCCCGGTGAGACGCAGGACATGGACGAGGTGTTCGAGAACATCCTGATCGACATCGGGGGGCGCAAGTCACTCTTCAAGATGGGCAAGCTCGGAATCCTCTGGCAGCTCGATCGAGCCACCGGGACATTCATCCGTGCCACCGATCTCGGCTATCAGACCATCCTGGAAGTGAATCCGCAGACCGGCAAAGTCTTCTATCGGTCCGGCAAGATCCCGCAGCTTGGTACCGAGGTCGACATGTGTCCGAGCACCGCCGGATTCAAGAGCTGGCGCGCGATGGCCTTCAGCCCCCAGACGAATGCGTTGTACATCCCGCTCAACCTGAACTGCGAGAAGGCCACCTTTGGCCCGGTCGAGAAGATCGTCGGCAGAGGCGGTACGGGTCCGGTGCGGCGTCGAGATTACAAACATCCGGATTCCGGGGGCAACCTCGGTGAATTCCTGGCCATGGACGTCAGAACCGGAAAGATCTTGTGGCGTCATCGCACGCCCTCGCCGTCCAACACGGCCGCGCTCGCGACTGCCGGCGGTCTCGTCTTCGGAGGTGACTGGGATCGCCACATGTACGCGTACGACGCGACGACAGGAAAGATCCTCTGGCAGACACGACTGCCGACGTCCGCTCAGGGGTTTCCGATCACGTACCTGGCGAAGGGAAAACAGTACGTGGCCATGCCGGCGGGGATTGGCGGCGGGAGCTGGTCGGCGTTGATTCCGCCCGAATTGGCTCCAGAAATTCGCCGGCCCAACAGCGGCAATGCGCTGCTCGTGTTCGCACTGCCACAATGAGAATGCTCAACGCCAGGTGTGGCGCAACACTTCAGTGTTGCGAGCGCGTCCGGCTCGCAAGGCTGAAGCCTTACGCCACATCAGCGTTCGTCTGCGGCGCGATCGCCTTGGTGGCGAGCGGGCTCGTCCTCGGCACCCTCGCGCGCGCTCAAGAGGCCAAACCGGGCACGGCACGCACGGCGTGGGATGGGGTCTACACCGAAGAACAGGCCGGGCGCGGCCGGGTTCTGTATATGGACGTGTGCGCCTCGTGTCACGCCAAAGACCTTCGCGGCGACAGCACCGCGCCGAGCCTTGTGGAGGAGAGTTTTTCGTTTCAGTGGGACGACGCGACCATCGGCGAGCTGTTCGTACGGATTCGAACGCTCATGCCATCGGACCGGCCCAACAGTTTGTCCCCTCAGCGCTATCGCGATATCGTGGCGTTCATTCTGCAGGCCAACAAGTTCCCTCCCGGCGGGCAGGAGCTTGACGCCGACGCTGACGCCCTCCAACGGATTCGCATCACGACAAAACGACCCTGACCGCAAGCCGGAATAGGATTAGAATGCAGCCCATACGCGAGTGAACCATGAAAACACAATCTGTTGCTATCGCCGTGATCGCGGTCGTCTGTGTCTGGTTCGCACAGCCGGCCGCGCAGAATCAGGAACGGTACAAAGCCCGGCTGAGCACCATCCCGATGGATGGTGGGATGCGTGACACGGTGGCGGGATCAGGTGCTGCATCGGCCGTGCTGGCCGGCACGAAGCTCACGATCAGCGGAACGTTCCAAGGGCTGCGCTCAGCGGCAACCACCGCCCGTCTTCATTCCGGTCTGACGAAGGGTGTGCGCGGAGCACCCGTTGCCGACATCACGGTTTCCAAGGGAATGACCGGGACGCTCGCCGGCTCGATCGATTTGACTCCGGAACAGGTGCAGAGCCTTCAGAAGGGCCGCCTGTATATTCAGATTTCAAGCGAGAAAGCCCCGGATGGAAATCTGTGGGGCTGGTTCCTGCGGTAGGAGGCACAACTGTATGCGCGACTTTAGAACTCAACTTGTGCTGGTCGTGATTGCCCTCGCTGCGGGCGGCCTCATGCTGGCCGGCCAACAGGCTGCCGCTGGCCGGTACACCGCCGCGCAGGCTGCGGCAGGCGGTACGACCTATCAAGCGCAGTGTGCCAGCTGCCACCTGCCCGATCTCAAAGGCTCTGGTGACGCGGCTCCGCTTGCCGGCTCCGAGTTCATGGAAGCCTGGGGTCGGCGCTCGGCGCGCGAACTGCTCTCATTCATGCAACTGACCATGCCTCCGCAGAGCCCGGGCGCACTCAGTGCGGAGAATTACGTCAACATCATCGCGTTCATCCTTCAGTCCAATGGCGCCCCCGCCGGCAATCAGCCACTGACGGCGGCGACAGATGTGGCGATCAATGCAATGGCGACAGGCCAGGCTCCGGCGGCAGCGGCGGCCGCAGGACAACGGGGCGCGGCACCGGGACGCGGAGCTGCGCCCGCGGCGGCGGCCGGAGGGCAAGGCCGTGGACGCGGAGCGGCGGCGCCGGTGGCGGCCATCACGGTCGCCGGCGAAGTGAAGAATTATCTGCCGGTCACGGACGCGATGCTGCGCAACCCGAGCCCCAACGACTGGCTCATGATTCGACACGACTACCACGCGTCGAACTACAGCACGCTGAATCAGATCACGAAGGACAACGTCAAAGATCTGCGCCTGCAGTGGGTCTGGGCGATGAACGAAGGCGGAGCGAATCAGCCTGCGCCGCTCGTGCATAACGGAGTGATCTATCTCAACAACCCCGGCAACGTCATGCAGGCGATCGACGGCCGCACGGGCGATCTGATCTGGGAGAACCGCTACGGCACGCAGGCCAACGGCGCCGCGATGCGGGGGATCTCGATCTACGAGGACAAGGTCTTTGCGGCGACAAGCGACGCGCGGCTGGTGGCGCTCGATGCGAGGACCGGCAAGACCGTGTGGCAAACCACCATCGGCGATCGGACGAAGGGCAACTACAGCACCAGCAGCGGCCCGATCGTGGCGAAGGGCAAGCTGATCCAGGGGCTTGGCGGGTGCTCAACCTATCGCGAAGAGAAATGCTTCATCAGCGCGTACGACACCGCGACGGGCAAGGAGCAGTGGAGGTTCTACACGATCGCCAAGCAAGGCGAGCTCGGCGGAGACTCCTGGGGCCCGCTCACGAATCTGTTCCGCGCCGGCGGCGAGTCGTGGATTACCGGCAGCTACGATCCGGTGCTGAATCTCACGTACTGGGGCACCGCGCAGGCGAAACCCTGGATGCCGATCAGCCGCGGCATGTCGATCAAAGACGATGCGCTCTTCACCAGCTCGACGCTTGCCTTGGATGTCGATACCGGCAAGCTGGCCTGGCACTTCCAGCACGCGCCGGCGGAGTCGCTGGATCTCGACGTCGTGTTCGAGCGCCTGCTCGTCGATGACGATAACCAGAACCTGCTATTCACGGTCGGGAAGGACGGCATCCTGTGGAAGCTCGATCGGAAGACCGGCAAGTACCTTGGCCATAAGGAAACCGTGTTTCAGAACGTGTGGGAACGGTTCGATCCGCAGACCGGCAGGCCTACCTATCGTTCGGACATCCTGGAGCAGCGGTTCGGGGAGTGGCTGCAGGGCTGTCCGAGCACGGAAGGCGGCCACAACTGGCCGGCGTCGAGCCATCACGCGGGAACGAATCAGATCATCATTCCGCTCAGCCAGAGCTGCATCGAGATCAGCGCGCAGCGAGTCGAGCAGAAGGAAGGCGGCGGGAGCGGGGGCGGAGCGGGCCGGCGTTTCTTCGAATTGCCTGGCTCGGACGGCAACATCGGCAAGCTGGCTGCGTTCGACGTGAGGACCATGAAAGAAATGTGGTCGCACGAACAGCGGGCGCCCTTCATGACCGCGGCGATCTCGACGGCTGGCGGCGTCGTGTTTGCGGGAGATCTCGATCGCAAGTTCAGGGCATTCGACGTCAAGACCGGCACGGTGTTGTGGGAAACGCGGCTCGCCACCTCCGTGCAGGGGTTCCCGGTGACATTCAGTATCGACGGGAAACAATACATCGGCATTACCAGCGGAAACGGTGGCGGCAGCCCGCGGCTCGTGCCGGCAACAATCGCGCCTGAACTGCATCCTCCGGCGACCGGGAATGCGATGTACGTGTTCGCGCTCCCGGACAAGCGATAAAGGAGAATGAAGAATCTGGCCCGGAGTGTCGACGCGGCAGTCGCGGTAGCCGTCGTCTGGTTCATCGCAACGGTCGCGACAGGCTTGGCCCGGCAGGCGCCGACACCAGTGCCGACGCCGGTGCCGACTATCCTCCAGAATTATCTACCGGTGACCGCGGAGCGCCTCAAGAACCCAGAGGCCGGCAACTGGCTGATGATTCGCCGCACCTATGACGGCTGGGGCTTCAGTCCGTTGGATCAGATCACGACGCAAAACGTCGCGCGGCTGCGGCCGGTCTGGGGGTTCTCGACCGGCGAAGCCAGAGTCCACGAGTCGGCGCCTATCGTCAACAACGGCGTCATGTTCGTCTCGACACCCAACAATCAGGTGATCGCAATCGACGCCCGGACCGGCAATGTGCTCTGGCGCTACCGGAGACCGCGGGCTGCGGGCGCGTTGGTGCCGCACGACACCAGCCGCGGCGTCGCACTGTACGCCGACAAAGTCTATTTTGCCGGCGGCGAGGCCGTAGTCGTGGCGCTTGATGCGAAGACCGGTCGACAAGTCTGGACGAGCACCGTTGCGGACAACAAGTCCGGCTACTATATTTCGCTCGCGCCTCTCATAGCCGGCGGCAAGCTGATGGTCGGCACGTCCGGTGGAGAGTTCGGCATTCGTGGCTTCGTCGCAGCCCTCGATCCAGAGACCGGCAAGGAACAGTGGCGAACCTATACGGTGCCGGCGCCCGGAGAGTCCGGCAGCGAGACGTGGCCCAACGGCGACCAGTGGAAGACTGGTGGCGCACCGATATGGGTCACTGCGAATTACGATCCAGAGACCAATCTGGCGTTCTGGGGCACCGGCAATGGCGGCCCGTGGATGGGCGATCAGCGTCCGGGCGACAATCTGTACGTGGCGTCGACCATTGCGATTGACGTCGCGACCGGCCAGATCAAAGGGCACTTCCAATACAGCCCGAACGAATCCTGGGACTGGGACGAGGTGTCGCCACCGATCCTCGTCGACTACCGGCGCAACGGACGCACGATCAAGGGGTTGATCGACGTCGCCCGTAACGGGTACCTCTGGTTCCTCGAGCGCACCAACAACGGACCGATCCGTTTCGTCGAAGGCAAGCCGTACGTGAATCAGAACGTGTTCCTGCGCCTCGACCCCGTGACCGGGCGACCCGACGTGGATCCGGCCCGCAAGCCAGGAACGGGCAAGCGTGCGGAATTCTGTCCATCACTTCATGGCGGCAAGAACTGGCCTCCGATCGCGTTCAGCCCCCAGACGCGGATGATCTATATCCCGGCCAATAACAACTTGTGCGGGTCGATGATCGGGTCAGCAGTGGTGGAATACCGGGCGGGCGCGGGGTTCACGGGCACCGCGTTCGGGGGCGGCCCAACGCCGAGGGTCCCCGGCGCCGATCATTTCGGTGAAGTGCAGGCATGGAACGTGGACACTGGCCAGCGAGTGTGGACCCACACCTTCAAGGGCCCAAACTGGGGGTCGATGCTCGCCACCGCCGGGGGACTGGTGTTCAGCGGTGGGACCAACGATCGGAAGATTCACGCGTTCGACGCCTCTACGGGCAAGCTGCGGTGGGAGTGGCCGACCACGTCGGGCATTCTGGCGCCGCCGACCACGTTCCTGGTCGACGGGAAACAATATGTCGCAGTCCACTCGGGTTGGGGCGGGGACTCGGCAGGGGATCAGGCGACGCTCAACGGGCTCTTTCCGGGCGAGTATCCGCCAGTGCCGGAAGGCGGAGCGGTCTGGGTGTTTGCCCTCGAATCGCGTTGATTACTCGCGTCCATCCAGCTTTCGTTGACGATGCTCGAGGGCCCCTTGTCGGTCTTCGAGGCGGTCCTGGCGCGTCTCCACGCGGTCCACCCTTCCCTTCACGCCAGTCATGTCGCTCTGCAAAGCCTTGTGTCCCTCTGCAATCAGCTTAATCTCCGACTTCTGTGCCTCGGCAACGACGTCGAAATGGCGCCGCGTCGTCACGCCTTCGTCCTTGATGAACGCCAGAAGTTCGCGCCGCGTCGCTGCCGCGTCCTCCCTAACGCGGTCGAATTGCTGGCCGACGCCGTCAAATCGCCGGTCCACCGCGTCGAAGCGCCGGTCCACCGCGTCGAAGCGCTGGTCCACCGCGTCGAAGCGCTGGTCTACGGCTGCAAAGCGCTGGTCAATGTTGTCAAATCGTCCGGCCAGTTCTTCGTCAGTCATCGGCAATCCTCCGCGTCTGTACCAGCACATGTTGTGCCGCGTGAGAATCCAAGGAATTTCGTCCGGCTCACATCGGAACGTGTCAACCGCTGCTACCGCCAGCACGTCTCGGTGCAGCAGAATCTGGAGTGGTCAGCCCTTCGGAAATACCCTGTCCATGGTCACTTTGAGTTCTGCCGTTATTCTTTCAGCGACGACGTCCATGTGACGCCGGGTCGCGATGCCATCTTCCCTGACCAAAACTTCGTTCTGGCGCCGCTCCTCCTTGAAGAACGCCTCCAGGCTGGCGAATCGCCAATCGACGTCGTCAACGCGTTCGGGCAGTTTCTCATCCATCTTGATCACGCGAGCGGTTGACGACGGTAGCATCGTCGGGACGCGAAGACAACGATCAAAAGTCGGATGTCTGAGATAAATCACACGGGCGTTCGACCCAGTGCGCTTCCTGCTGTTAAGATACGCGCGCAAAGACCGCGATGATTGGAAAACAGATCGCACATTTCCAGATCGAGGCTCGACTCGGCGCGGGCGGCATGGGCGAGGTGTATCAGGCGCGCGATACACGGCTCGGACGCAGTGTCGCCGTGAAGATGCTCCCGGAAGCGTTCGCGCGGGACCCCGAGCGAATCGCGCGGTTCGAGCGCGAAGCGAAGCTGCTCGCATCACTCAATCACGCGAACATCGCGGCGCTGTACGGTTTGGAGCATGTCGACGGCCAGCACCTCCTCATCATGGAGCTGGTTCCGGGCGACACGCTCGCCGAGCAGATCCAGCGCGGGCCGATTCCTGCAGAAGGGGCATTGAAGATCGCGCATCAGATAGCCGAGGCGTTGGAGGCCGCGCACGAGAAGGGAATTATTCATCGGGATCTGAAGCCGGCGAACGTGAAGATCACGCCGGAGGGGAAAGTCAAAGTCCTCGATTTCGGTTTGGCGAAGGCGCTTGAAGAGGCATCGCCCCAAGCGAGCTCCATGAACACGCACTCGCCCACGCTCAGCGTCATGGCGACTCAAGCCGGGATGATTCTCGGCACGGCGGGCTACATGTCGCCCGAGCAGGCGCGGGGACATGCCACCGATCAGCGCAGCGACATCTTTTCGTTCGCGTGCGTCCTCTACGAAATGCTCACGGGCCGCCAGACCTTTCAGGGCGAGACCGTCACCGACGTGATCGCCTCCATCGTCGCGCGGGACCCCGACTGGCGGGCGATTCCGGCGAACCTGCATCCGAAGACGGAAGAGCTGATTCGGCGCTGCCTCGCCAAGAACCGCAAGGACCGCTGGCATGCGATCGCCGACGTGCGCGTTGAGCTCGAGACGATCATGGCCGACCCGCACGGTCTGAAGGTCCATGCAGCTCGCGAAGCCCCACGGCAGCCCCTGTGGAGGCGCGCGGTTCCGTACGCGATCACGGCGGTTCTGGTCGCGGGGATTGCGGTCGCCGCGACCGTGGCCGTGATGAACTCGCGTCCGTCGCCGCCGGCAGCCGTCACTCGATTTCCTTTCGTGCTTCCCGAGGGTCAGCAGTTCACGCAAGGGGCACGGCGTCTCATCACAATTTCGCCGGACGGCGCAAACATTGTGTATGAAGCCAATCGACAGCTTTACCTTCGGAGCATGCGCGACATGGACGCCCGGCCCATTCAGGGCACGTCGCAAGCCGCCAATCCGTTCTTTTCCCCGGACGGCCGCTGGGTGGGATATAACTCGCGGTCCGAGAACAAAGTGAAAAAGATTGCGATCGCCGGTGGAGCCGCCGTAACGATCTGCGACCTCGTTGAGATCAATAGGGGTGGATACGGCCCGGTTTGGAATTCCGATGACTACATCTACTGGGGTGAGACGAAGGGCATTCTTCGCGTCTCGGCGAACGGCGGTAAACCGGAAAACCTCATCACGCTCAAAGAAGGTGAGACCGCCCATCGTCCGCAACTCCTGCCCGGCGGCGATGCCTTGCTGTTCACGCTGTCGGCCGGCGGTTCAGCTGGCGGCAGCGAGAACTGGGACAAGGCCCAGATCGTCGTTCAGTCATTGAAGACGGGTGAGCGCAAGGTAGTGATTTCAGGCGGAAGCGATGGCCGGTACGTGCCAACGGGGCACATCGTCTACGCGCTCGGGACGACCGTGCTCGCTGTCCCCTTTGATGTGAGGAAGCTGCAAACGGGCGGTCCCGTCCCGATCATCGAAGGCGTGAGGCGAGCGGGCCCCGGAGGTGGCGGTGGCGCGGACGCTCAGTTTGCCTTTGCAAACAACGGTTCAATGGCCTACATCCCAGGAGGCCAAACGACGAATGAACTGGCGCTCACGCTGGTCGACCGTTCCGGCGTTCGGAAGCCTTTGAACATCCCGTCAGGACCGTACTCACAGCCGCGGATTTCTCCAACGGGGAAGCAGTTGACGGTTTATACGGACGACGGCAAGGACCGCATCGTTTGGATATATGACCTGAGCGACACGACGCCGATTCACAAGTTGACCTTCGAAGGCCACAATGAGTCTCCCCTTTGGACCAGGGACAGCCAGCGCGTGGTGTTCAATTCCGACCGCGAAGGCGACTGGGGCCTCTTCTGGCAGCGCGTGGATGGAGGGTCGGCTGAGCGGCTCGCCAAGGCCGAACAGGGGCTCCGTCCGCAACCGGAATCGTGGTCGCCTGATGGAAAAGTCTTGATCCTCACCAACGGGACCGGCACGAGTCAAGGCATCTCGATGTTGTCCCTCGGTGCAGATCAGAAACCAAAGCTCGTCCTCAAAGCCCCCGCGAATAACGCGAGCCTTTCACCCGACGGGCGATGGCTCGCGTATCACTCGAATGAATCTGGCAGAAACGAGGTGTACGTTCAGCCGTTTCCGCCCACGGGTGAGAAGCATCAGATTACGACGACCGGCGGTAACAATCCGTTGTGGTCGCCGGATGGGAAAGAGCTCTTTTTCTTGAGCCCTGGCACTGCGCGGCAAATCATGGCCGTCGAGATCCAAAGCCAACGGGGTTTCGCGTTCGGCAAGACCACACTCTTACCAATCAGCGGAATCAGCGCGCCCGGCGCGCGACCTTACGACATCACGCCCGACGGCAAATACTTCGTCGTGATGGTGCCCAAGTCCCAGGCCGCGCCCGACAAAGCTCCAGCCGAGCAGATCAACGTCACGCTCAACTGGTTCGAAGACCTAAAGCAGCGCGTCCCGGTGAAGTGAGAGCTTGTTCACGAAATCACTTTCCGACCATGTGGGGAACGTCCTTGTTGTTCTCTTCGCAGATGCTCTCGATCAGATCGGTATCCGGCAGCAGGCTCCAGGACAGCTTGACGGTCCACGGCTTCATGTAGGCCTTCGGGTCGTCGATCGTGACGTCGATGTCCATGTGCCCGATCGTGGGACGTGTGAAGCGCTCCGTCACCTTCAACGCGTCCGTTCCGGGCAGCCCGCGCATGTCGAGCCAGGTCCTGCCATTCTGGCCGATGGTCTGGACGACGAACGTGTCGTTCTCCCACTTGCCGATCGAATAACCCATCCACGTCGGCTGCGGATCCCGAGGCAGCGGCCGTCCGTCGGTGAAGATCTGCCGGTAGATGGTGCGGGATTCGTGCAGGAGCAGCACGAGATCCGGCGTCTGAACCAGCTTCAACCCATCGGGAATATTGTCTTTTTCAGGAATGCCGGACGGCCAGCAGCGCACGCCGGGGTGATCCTTGCCGTTGGTCTCGATGCGTTCTTTGTACACCGCCTCGGCCCAGGGTTGCAGCGGCACCTCTCCTGGTTTCAGATCCGCCGCAAGATTGAGCAGATGCTTGACCGCGACAGTCGGGACCCAGAAGCCGGAGAGGTCCACCTTGCCATCGGGCAGGCGCCGAGCGGGCGCCTTCAGATCGACCTTGCCGTCGGCGGTGCGCGGCATGTTCTTCCACGGGTACGGCTCCCACTGGGCCGAGGCGGTTGACGTCAGTGCGCACACGATTCCCAGCGCAGCGACGGGACCACTGAGCGTCCTCGCGAAGGTTGTGAATGCTGTTGATGTTGTTGGGGTTGTTGGCGTTGCTTTCATGGGGGGCGATTCCTCGCGGCGGATTCTAACAGAGCGCGGACCTGGGCGCGGTTTACATGATCTGACCGATACGGTACATTCCTGACCGCATGGACTTTTTCGCATATCTCGAGCAGACCGGCTTGTCCAGATGGGTGCGTGAAGATAGTTCGCTCTGGGCCTACCCGGGCGTCCTGCTCGTGCACACGGTGGGCGTCGTGACCGCCGTGGGCATCAGCGTGATGATCGATCTTCGGTTGCTCGGGTTTGCAGGCAAGCTGCCCGTGCCGCCGCTCGAACGATACTTCCCGATCATCTGGACTGGCTTCTGGATCAGTGGGATTTCGGGCGCGATCCTTCTCGCTGCGGACGCGACGACGAAGGTGACCAATCCCGTGTTCGGCATCAAGATGATTCTGACCGCGCTCGCGGTCGTGAACCTGGTCCTCATTCGGCGTGTCGTCTTTCGCGATCCGAACGCGAACAACGTCATCCGGAGACCCGGGAAACTGCTGGCGGCCGTCTCTCTGGTGCTGTGGTTTGGCGCGATGACCGCGGGCCGGTTGACCGCGTACCTCGGAGCCGTGTCCGGCGTGCCCGGCCTTATCAACAGGATCGGTGGCTGACGATCAGAATGCGTTGCCGAAGAACGGCAGCATCCGTCCCCAGTACACCACCCCGACCCAGAGGAACAACGACGTGCCGGCGAACAGTTTGGCGGCGAGCGGCGCATCCCCTCCGGCGGCGACGCGATCGACGCGGCCGGCGAGCCCGGTCACATAGAACAGGATGGCGTGCAGACCCGCCAGCACGATGAACGCCATCTTTGCGGCAAAGGCGACGCTTTGATACTGTTCCGGATTTCCGGCATAGAACCCGACGCCGGTGATCAGCGTGATCACGAACCCGAGAATTCCCCAGGGCACAAGCTTCTGCATCGGTCCGAGCGGGAGCCCTTTGCCGACGCCGAGCATGCGCAAGTCGAGCGTGACGACGCATCCCACCAGAAGCGCCATGCCATGGAAGTGGAGGACCCCGAAGGCGGGCCAAAGCCAGGGAATGCCTCCGCCGAGTGCCTGACCAATCCACGTCCCGTGGAGCACTCTCGAGTAATGCGTCAGCATGAACGACGCGAGTGTATCATCAGCGATTCATGCATCGAATCAAGGTCGACGGCGTGGGCCCGCATGACCGGGCGCTCGATCGAGCGGTGCGAGCGATCCGCGACGGTGGTGTCGTCGCCGTGCCGACAGACACGCTGTACGGTCTGGCGGTGGATCCGTTTCTCACAGATGCCGTCGCGCGGGTACTTGCCGTGAAGGGGCGAAGCGTCGAGCGCGCGCTGCCGCTCATTGCCGCCGATGTCGCGCAAGTTGTCGATCGGATTGGCGCGCTTCCGCTGATGGCACGCCGACTGGCCTTGCGTTTCTGGCCCGGTCCGCTGACGTTGCTCATGGCCGCACCGCCCACGCTCGTTACCGCGGTCAGTGGAGGCACCGGAAAAGTCGGTGTCCGCGTGCCGGCGCACGCCGTCGCTCGGGCGCTGTGCCGCGCCTGTGGCACGCCGCTCACCGCCACCAGCGCGAACCTGAGCGGCGACGAGCCTACGCAGAACCCAGACGCTGTCGAGCGTGCGCTTGGCGATCGAATCGACGTGCTCGTCGACGCGGGACCGACCGCCGGCGGTCTGCCGTCGACCATCGTCGATACGACCACTGACGAGCCGCAGCTCGTGCGCGCCGGCGCCATCGGTTGGGAAGAGATCCAGGCATGCCTGCGCGCCGCGTAGCGGGCACCGAACGTGCGGCGATTGTCGGATTGATCGCCGGCCGGGCGCGGCGGCTCGATGCCGAGCGTTCGCTCGACGAGCTGGCGGGGCTGGCCGGCGCCGCGGGCGCGACGGTCGTGCTGAGGGTCCTGCAGGAGCGGCCCAGGCCCGATCCGTCGACGTTTCTCGGCGCCGGTAAAATCGTCACGCTGGCGGCGTCGTGCGCGGAGACCGACGCCGACGTGGTGATCTTCGACAGCGAGCTCACGCCTGCGCAGCTGCGCCACATCGAAGAGGAAGTGCACCGGAAGATCATCGACCGGACGCAGCTGATTCTCGATATCTTCGCGAAACGGGCCCGCACGAAAGAAGGAAAGCTGCAGGTCGAGCTCGCGCAATTGAAGTATCTGCTGCCGCGTCTGGTCGGGGCCGGCGCGGCGTTGTCCCGGCTGGGCGGCGGAATCGGCACGCGAGGTCCTGGCGAAACGAAGCTGGAAACGGATCGGCGCCGCATTCGCACGCGCATCCATGCAGTCAGCGACGACATCGAGCATGTCCGCCTGCGGCGCGCGCAGCTGCGCGAGCGGCGGCACAAGGCGTCAGTGCCGACAGTGGCGCTGGTCGGATACACAAACGCAGGCAAGACGACGCTGTTCAACGCGCTGACCAAAGCCCACGCCGAGGCGTCGAACGCTCTGTTCGTCACCCTCGATCCGCTGGTGCGCCAGGTGCGGCTGCCGGACAACCGGCAGTTGCTCGTGTCCGATACGGTCGGCTTCATCGATCGGCTTCCGCACGCGCTCGTGGCGGCGTTTCGCGCCACTCTCGAGGAAGTCGCCGAGGCGGATCTGGTGTTGCACGTGATCGACGCGGCGACGGCGGACCGCGACCGCCGCGTGCGGGCGGTCACAGGCGTCCTGCAGGAGGTCGGCGCGAACGAGGTGCCGACGCTGGAGATCTACAACAAGTGCGACGCGATCACGCTCGACGAGCGCCGGCGTCTCCAGGATCAGGATCCTGCCGCCCTGTGCATCTCGGCGCTCCAGCGGGAGGGGCTCGATGAATTGATCGATACGATCGCATCGCGCCTCGCCCTCGATGTCCGCCGCCTCACACTGACGTTCGACCCGGATGAGCCGGCCGAACGTGAGCGCATCGCGCAGGTATACCGCCACGGCCGCGTGCTCGAACACGAGACCCGCGACGGCCGGATTTCGATCGTCGCCGACGTCCCGCGCCGGCTCGTCAGCCGGCTGGAACCGCGGTAAGATTTTTGTGATGCGCAAACTCGCCCTGCTGGCACTCATCAGCGTGGTCTTCGGGGTCTCCGGGTGTGCCCGGATGCCGAAGCCGAGCCCCGCCCCGGAGGTGTCGGCGCCGAAATTTCCGGAGTTTATCGTGCCGGTCGTTCCGGCCGACCTCGCGGGCAGCGCCGCGGCGGTCAATCAGGATCGAGGCTGGCGTTTTCTTCAAGCCGGGGAGTTCAGAGACGCGGAGCGGGAGTTCGGAGCCGCGCTGAAGGCGGCGCCTGTGTTCTATCCAGCGGAGGCGGGCCTTGGATGGATGGAGTTTGCGCGGAAGGATTCCAAGACCGCGGTGCAACACTTTGACCGCGCGCTCGAGCGGCAGCCGCGCGACGTATCGGCCCTGGTCGGACGGGGCCAGGCGCTGCTCGCGCTGAATCGCGACGCCGACGCGCTGGCGGCGTTCGAAGCCGCGCTGGGGGTCGATCCATCGCTCGGAGATCTCGGGAGCCGCATCGAGGTTCTGAGGTTTCGTGGCCAGCAGGAGGATTTGACTCGCGCGCGCCAGGCAGCGCGCGCCGGCCGCGGCGATGAGGCCGTCTCGCTCTACACGCGCGCGATCGCCAGTTCGCCGGAGAGCGCGTTCCTGTATCGCGAGCTTGCGGCGGTGGAACATCAGCAGGGCGCCGACGAGGGCGCGCTGGAGCATTTTCGCAGGGCGATCGCGCTCGATCCCGCGGACGCGAAGTCGCTGGTGCAGATCGGAGACATCCTCGACGCCCGGGGCGATTTCGAAGCCGCGGCGAAGGCGTTCGCCGACGCACTCGCATCCGAGCCCAACGACGATGTGGAGGCGAAACTGGACAAGGCGCGCGCCCGCATCGAGGTCGCGCATCTGCCGGAGGAATATCGCGCCATCAGCCAGACTCCACAGCTGACGCGCGCCGATCTCGCGGCGCTGGTCGGCGTGCGCCTCGCGACGCTGCTGCAGAGCTCGCGACGCCGCGACGCCGTCCTCGTCACAGACATCCGCAACAGCTGGGCGGCGACCTGGATCGTCACGGTGACGCGGGCCGGCGTGATGGAGCCGTTCGCCAATCACGCCTTCCAGCCGCGAACCGTCGTGCGGCGCATCGACCTGGCTCAAGCGGTCAGCCGCCTGCTGACGAAGGTGGCCGAAGCCACTCCGGGGCAGGCGAATACGTGGCGGTCTGCGCGCGTGACGTTTTCGGATCTCGCCGCCGGCCACATTGCCTATCCGGCCGCGTCGGCGGCAGTCGCGTCGGGCGTGATGGCGGTGGGTGCCAACAACACGTTTCAACCATCGCGGCCTGTGACCGGCCAGGAGGCAACGGAGGCCATCGCACGGATTGAAGCGATGGCGCGCACAGCGGGAGGACGACGAAAGGATCCACGATGACGGCGCTCACGCCAGCCAACCAGCTGACGCTGCTGCGCATGCTCCTGATTCCCGCCTTCCTGATCCTGATGCTCTACGAGCACCTCGGGTGGGCGTTGTTCGTGTTCGCCACGGCAGGAGCGACCGACGCCCTCGACGGCCTCATCGCGCGCCGATCGGGTCAGAAGACGCAGCTGGGTGCGTGGCTCGATCCGATGGCCGACAAGCTGCTTCTGGTGACGACCTTCATCGTGTTGACCCTGCCTGGGCTGGGGCTCAGCAATCGGCTGCCGGTCTGGCTGACCGTCCTCATCATCACGCGCGACATTGGCATCGTGCTGACGGTGACGATCGTCAATCTGGCGATCGGTCCACGGACGTTCCGGCCGACGATCTTCGGCAAGGCGGCCACGGCGACGTATATCGTGACGGCCGTGGCGGCGATGCTGTTCAACTACCTGCGATTTCATTCGGTCATCGTCGATCTGCTCGTGTATGCCTCGCTCGGGATTACGCTCGTCTCGGGACTGCACTACATCTGGCACGCCGCACGGATCATCGACGAGGCACGAGCGGGCGCATGAAGGGCGCCATTTCGCTATTCGCGCTCGCGCTCGCCGCGGCTGTCGCCATCGGCGGACCCAATAGGGTCCGCCCTGCGTACGTAGGCCGGGCCTTATCAGGCCCGGCGTTATTGCACGCTCAAACTCCGCCGAAACAGGCCGTCGTCGATACGTCGGCCGGCAGGTTCATCATCGATCTTCGGTCGGAGACCGCCCCGAACCATGCCGCGTGCTTCACGAAGCAGGCGCAGGCCGGCGCGTACGACGGGACGAGTTTTCATCGGATGGTGAAGCTCGGGATGGTGCAGGGCGGCGATCCGCTGACGACAGATCCGTCCAAGCGCGCGTTGTACGGCACCGGCGGGCTGAACATGGTGAAAGCGGAAGCGCGAGCGCCGAAGATGACGGCCGGCTCGGTGGCAGCCGTGCTGGTGCCTGGCCGGCCCGACAGCGCCGGCGCTCAGTTCTTCATCGTCGTTATCGATCAGCCGGCGCTGGACGGCCAGTACACGGTGTTCGGGGATGTGACGGACGGCATGGACGTCGTGCAGAAGATTTCCCAAACGCCGGTTGACGACAACGGCCTCGCGACCGCGCGCGTCGAGATCAAGCGCATCACGATTAGAGATACACCACCGCCGACGCCGGAGCCGTTTTCAACGGAGACGGTGGAGGAACTGGCGGCGTGGTCGGTACACGGCGTTTGGGCGCGTCGTGGATGGTCTCGCGGTTGTCGAGGCGATTGAAGCGTCGCCCCGGAACGGGGAGGCGCTTGTCGCGAGGATCGAGTTGAAGAGCGTGCGCGTGGATCGGCAGGAAGTTAAAAGGTAAGAGGCAGAAGTGAACTAACTTCCAACTTTGAGAAGGCTGACCTTCACGGCGACGCCGACGAGATATTCCACCTGAATGCGGTCGCCCGGCTCGATGTGGTGATCGACCACCGCCTCGGGTCCGACCCGGGCGACATGAACCTGTCCGTCGGGATCTTCGACGTCGCTGAAGTACACGTCCCAGGAGACCTGGCCGTGGATGCTGGTCGGTTGAACGCGCCTGAGAATCCCGTCCCGCGTGCCCTTGAGCATAATCGAACGATATCACTCCTCGTCGCTCGAGAACGGCAATCGATCGCTCTGGCTTGCGACGTCCGTTTCGCCGCAGAAATTGTGGACGCTCACGCCCAGGAGACGGACCGGGCGCGTCCCCGCATCGGTCTTTGCCAGCAGGTGTACCGCTCGTGCGGCGACGTCCGGCGCGTCGCGCGTCGGCGATGTCGTGTGGCTGCGCGTCACGGTCGTGAAATCGGAATAACGCACTTTGATGGTTACCGTGCGCGCCAATAACTGCTTGCGCGCCAGCCAGCTGACCGCGTGTTCGGCCATGGCGCCGATCTCACGGCGCATCATGTCGAGATCGAGGAGGTCCTCCGGGTAGGTGTTCTCGCTGCCGGACGACTTGGCGGGCCGGTTGGCCACGACCGGCCGGTCGTCGATGCCGTGTGCCAACGCGCGCAGCCAGTCGGCCAGACTCCCCACCGTCTCGCGCAGCACGTGGACGTCGGTCGAGCGAACGTCCACGAGTCTCTCGATGCCGCGCGCGCGCAGCCTGCGCGCGGTGACCGGTCCCACGCCCCACAGCGCGTCGACCGGCAGCTGCTGGAGGAACGGCTCGACGCGATCGGGGCTGATGACGGTGAGGCCATCGGGCTTCTTCCAACCCGACGCAATCTTCGCCAGGAACTTGTTGGGCGCCACGCCCGCAGACGCCGTCAGTCCGGTCTCCGCGCGAATGCGGTCCTTCAACCGCCGCGCCACCGGCGTGGCCAGCGCTTCGCCCCACGCGTTTTCGGTCACGTCGAGATAGGCCTCGTCGAGCGATAGCGGCTCGACCAGCGGCGTGACCTCGCGAAAGATCGAGAAGACGATCGTCGAGACCGCCTTGTATCGCGCGAAATCTGGCGGCACGATCGCGAGCGTAGGACACAGGCGCACGGCCGTGGCCATCGACATGGCCGACCGGACGCCGAACGTCCGCGCCTCATAGCTTGCGGCGGCGACGACGCCGCGGCGATTGGCCTGCCCGCCGACGGCGAGCGGCTTGCCCCGAAGATCCGGATTGTCGCGCTGTTCCACCGACGCGTAGAACGCGTCCATGTCGACGTGAAGGATGCGGCGGACCATGAAATTGAAGATTTCAGATTGTAGATTGAAGATTTGACCTAAGATTATCCGAGATCTTCAGTCCGGCATCTTCGCTTAAATCTTCAATCTGCAGTCTTCAATCTAAAATTTCACGCATCCCCTATGCCTCAATTCATCTACACCATCAAGGGTCTCGGGAAGGTCCATCAGCCTGACACCAAGGTTCTCGAAGATATCTGGCTCTCGTTTTACTTCGGCGTGAAGATCGGCGTGCTCGGCGCCAACGGCGCCGGCAAGAGCTCTCTGCTGCGGATCATGGCGGGCGAGGACAAGAGCTTTCTCGGCGAGGCGTTCCCGGCAGACGGGATCTCCATCGGGTTTCTGCAGCAGGAGCCGCGCCTCGATGCCTCGAAGACCGTCCTGGGCAACGTCGAGGAGGGAGTCGCCGAGACCAGAGCGCTGCTCACCAGATACGACGCGGTGAACGAAAAGCTCGGCGAGGATTTGTCTCCGGAAGAGATGGACAAGGTCCTCGAGGAGCAATCGCGGATTCAGGACAAGATCGATGCATCGAATGCCTGGGATCTCGATTCGCGTCTCGAGCTCGCGATGGACGCGCTGCGTCTGCCGCCGGCCGACGCCGAGGTCGCCACGCTGTCAGGCGGCGAACGCCGCCGGGTCGCGCTGTGCCGCCTGCTGCTGCAGTCGCCGGATCTCCTGCTCCTCGATGAGCCGACCAACCATCTGGACGCCGAGTCCGTCGCCTGGCTCGAACGGTTCCTCAAGGATTATCCGGGGACGGTCGTCGCGGTGACGCACGACCGGTACTTTCTCGACAACGTTGCCGGCTGGATTCTCGAGCTGGATCGCGGCAAAGGCATCCCGTGGGAAGGCAACTATTCGTCGTGGCTCGAACAGAAACAGGGACGGCTCGCTCTCGAGGAGAAGCAGGAGAGCAAGCGGCAGCGGACGCTGGAACGCGAGCTCGAATGGATCCGCATGTCGCCGCGTGCCCGGCAGGCGAAAGGCAAGGCACGTCTCAACGCCTACGAGGATCTGCTCCGCCAGGAGACGACCCAGAAGATCGAGAGCGCGGAGATCTACATCGCGCCCGGGCCCCGCCTTGGCGACGTCGTCGTGGAAGCGCGTCATGTGAAAAAGGGCTACGGAGATAATCTGCTCATCGAGGATCTCGACTTCACGCTGCCGCGCGGCGGGATCGTCGGCGTCATCGGCCCCAACGGCGCCGGCAAGACGACGCTGTTCCGCATGATCACGGGACAGGAGAAGCCGGACGGGGGGACGCTGACGATCGGTGAGACGGTGGCGGTCGGGTACATGGACCAGAGCCGCGACGCACTCGCGGCCGAGAAGACCGTCTGGGAGGAAATCTCTGGCGGCCAGGACGAGATCGAGCTGGGGAAGCGGAAGGTGGCGTCGCGTGCGTACGTGTCGTGGTTCAATTTCAAAGGCGGCGGGCAGCAGCGCAAGGTGGGCACGCTGTCGGGCGGCGAGCGCAACCGCGTGCACCTGGCGAAAATGCTGCGGCGCGGCAGCAACCTGCTGCTGCTCGACGAACCGACCAACGATCTCGACGTCGATACGCTCCGCGCCCTCGAAGAGGCGCTCCTCAACTTCGCCGGGTGTGCGGTCATCATCAGCCACGACCGCTGGTTCCTGGATCGCATCGCGACGCACATGCTCGCCTTCGAAGGCGACAGCCAGGTGGTGTGGTTCGAGGGGAACTATCAGGATTACGAGGCCGACCGCAAACGCCGCCTCGGCGCGGCCGCGGACCAGCCGCACCGGATCAAATATCGCAAACTCACGCGTTAGTCAGGTCGGTCGAGTAGGTCTGGTCAACCGCGCTCAGGTCTACGGCTGCCTCCCGTACACCCACCGCGAGAAGAACCCGGAGAGGCTTCTGCCAGCCGTTCGTTCCATGGCTGCTTGAAGGTCAGCGGTGGTGACCGACTGGCCATCGTACATGCGCGTGTAGGCGCGAACGCCTGCCCAGAACGCAGCGTCGCCTAATTCCTCGCGCAGCAGGTGCAGGACGAAGGCGCCCTTACGGTACACGAGCGTCCGATCGTCAGCTGTCGGACGCACCCAGTCTTGGAAGACAAGCGGCTTGTCCTTCCCTCCGGCGCGCACACGCTCGTAGCTCAGTCGATATTCTTCAATGAGTCGCAGGTACTCCGCTCGACCGAATCGATGCTCGATGTAGGCCGCGGCCATGAACGTCGCCGTGCCTTCGTTCAACCAGAAATGCGTCCAATCACGGCACGTCACGCGGTTGCCCCACCACTGATGCGCAAGTTCGTGAGCGCCCAGCGTCACATCCTGGTCGTGTTGAAGCACCCACGCCGCATACGAATCGGGCAGCAGCGAGAAACCGGTCATCTCCTGCTGTGGCGTGCCGGCGGCGAGCACTTGCGTGTAGCTCGAATCGAGGTACTTCAGACCCGCACGCGATTGGAAAAACGCCAGCATGTCCGAGGTGTCGCGAAGCACACGACGCACCTCTCCCTCCGGGATGCCGCTCGCCATATAGCGCAACTGCACGGTTCCACTCTTCTCCACGAACGTTTGGAAGCGCCCGGCGGCGAACCCGAACGTGTAGCTGGGAACCGGTCTGTCCTGGCGAAACTGATGGAGCATTCGGTCGTTGGAAAGCGACCGCTTGTGGACCAGGTGACCATTCGCCACCACCACCCACGACGCCGGCACAATCAGGGCGAGACGGATGGTCGCCTTGTTGTCCGGCGCGTCGACGCAGACCATCCACTGACTCGTTGAAAAGGCGGTATAGATCTGCCCGGTATCAACGAAGAAGCTAAGGCCGCGCTGTGGACTACCGTGGTACTGGATTTCGATGCTCTGCGTTTCGTGCGCCTTCGCCGGAGCCCACAACCTAACGATAAGCCGGTGGTCCTGCTGCCGAAAGACCAGCTGTCGTCCGCGGCTACGAACGGAATCGACTGTCAGGTCCCCGCAGTCGAATGTCACAGAGGCGACGGCATCAGCGTGTGTGACGAGGCGAACGACTACTTTCCCCGAAACGCTCTTGCGGGCAAGGTCAGGCTCAATCTCGACGTCGTAGTGGACGACATCAACCGCGCGAGCGCGAGCCGTGGACTGTCGTGAATCGTCCTGCGCGCGCAGTGGGGAATGGCCGCACAGTAGCAACAGCAGCGCGAAGGCCGCTGGTGACCGCGTTCTCGGCATTTCGTTAACGTGGCCTCACGCGGCCGTCTGGGGCCCATCGCCCAGGATTTCATTCGCCCGCTCGGCGTCATCCGCTCTGACGACGAGCTCGACGCCACCGACCCACAGACTCGGTCGCATTCCGCCCATGTCGTCCGCGCGGATCATCGAGTCGATCTGTGCGGCCTCCAGCGCGCTTTTCGCGAGCTCGGCGTCGAAATTGTTCAGGAACGTGCGAACGACGACAAGATCCGGATGATCCACAGCTTCACACTCCAGCGGCGTCAGGTCCGAGCGATTCGAGGAACGTCGCGTACATCTCGTTGAACAGCGCCCCGGCGCGGCGCTCGCGCAGTCTGACCACGGCGTGCGGTCCGGACATGCCAAGCTCCATCAGGATCAGACCCGCCAGGAGCGCCGATCGGTTGAACCCCATGCTGCAGTGCGAGAGCACGCGATGCCCCTCTGCGATCAACGACGCGGCCATGCGCGCGATCGCTCGCAGCTTGCTGAGGTTGGGGAGTTGCTGATCGTCGTCCTCGATCGGAAAGTACACGTAGAGGCAGCGATTCGGGACGTTGGGGATGCCTTCGTCGAGCCCGCCTTCGAGATCAATCACGACGTCGATGCCCTGCTGTGCCACGTCGTCCCAATCCGCTATCACGGCCGAAATGAACAGCCGCCCGTCGTCGTCGACTTGATAGAACTCCATGGCCATTCGAGTCAAATTCTACGCCACTCGGCAGGCGGACGGGGCGCCGTCATCCGTCTTCGCTGATGCTCCGGCGGACCGCCATAGCCTGGGCGGAGGTGGTCAGCCGGAAGGCAGCTGGGTCAGCTCGCGCTGCCGGTCGAGTCTGGCCGCTCGATCCAGCGCTCTCGAGACGAGGTCGTCCGGCGCACCGTACAGCTTAAGAAGCGCGATCGCGTTACGGGTGCTCGCCGGTCCTTCCTGTAGACGGTATTCGAAGACGAGGCCGTCTATACCGAGCGTGTCGGTGAAGTGGTACGGCACGTAGCTCTCGCGCAAGAGAGCAACGAGCTCGCCGTCGTGCGTCGCGGCCACGACAACGTGTCGCTTTCTCCTGAGAAGTTCATCCAGCACGGCTTCCGCGGCGGCGATTCGCTCGACCGCGTTCGTCCCGCGGAACAGCTCGTCGAACAAGAACAGATGCGGCTCTGGCGAGCGGCTCGCACGTAGCAGTGCCAACACCGCCTCCACCTCGACGATGTAGTAGCTCTTGCCGTGTAGGAGATCGTCAGCGCGTCCGATGCAGCTTCGCACGTGAAAGACAGGCGCGGCGTACTCGGTTGCGAGGCAGGTATTGATCGTTTGCGCAAGCACGGCCGAGACCCCCAGCGTGCGGAGAAAGGTCGTCTTGCCCGACATGTTCGAACCGGTCACCAGAATGCCGTGCGGCGGTCCAACGGTTATTGAATTCGGCACGGCCTCGTCGATGAGCGGATGGCGCAGGTCCGAGAGGACGGCCCGTGAGCCCGCTGGCAGGAACTGAGGTCGCGTCCAGTGTGCGGTGTCCGTCCGGAACGATGCAACGCTGATGGCGGCGTCCACTTCGCCGACGGCCGCGATCACCCGAAGCAGTGACGGAGCGCGCGAGCGGAGCTCCGCCGCACCGAAGTACACCGCGTTCGCGTCGAGAAGAAAAAAGAGATTGAAGTATTCGTAAATCACCGTGGCAACGTCAGTCGCCGCGACGACCAGGGTGGTATCGAGAGGCAGCATGAACGGATCGCCGCTCACCCATCGGGCGATCGTCTTCAGACGTCCGAGTCGGGGAGCCTCTGAAGCAATAGCGGCAACGATCGGATCGATCTCGCGGCCGTTGAGAAAGTCGAGGGATTGGGCGGTTGCGATCAGCGGGGCCAACTGTCGGAACGCTGCCGCGAGGGCGCCGATCCGACGATCTGTCGTGCGGCGAACGATGACGTTGATCGCGACCGCTGCGATCAATGCCGGGAGTGCGCCCGGCCACACCGAGGTCAGGAGCAGCAGTGAGAGCATACCGCCCGCGAGGATTGGAAAGATGACGTACCACGACCGGATTTCCACCCCGTCTGGCCGCCCAAGCCACCACAGGTCATATCCGTGCGGGTCGCGTAGAAACGCGAGGGCGATCTGCGCGCGCTCTCGATCCGGCGCATCCGCGGTCATCCGGGTCACCAGGGCCTCGAACGCGTCGAGGTTATCGGCGACCGGCGCGGCGCGAAGCCGGTGGTAGAGCGCCTGCTGACCTAACGTGCTTTCCGTCCGATCGATCCTGGCAAAGACCTCGTCGAGGTTCATATCGTCCCACGTGCGATCGTCCAGCGCGCCGCGGGCAGGAGCCGATTCGATTCGTGAGCGGTGGTTCGCGGCGATCGCTTCCATCTTGCGATCCCGCTGCCGCGGCTGGCCCCAGGCGGCCCGAACCTGGGCGAGAAGGCTTCGGCGTGCGTGCCAGCGGAGAGCGGCCGCCACGGCGACGGGAATCATGAGCGCCGTCAACAGCGCCATGAGAATCCACGTGACCAATGGAAGGGTCATGTGCGCGGTGTGATTTTGGTCCTGAAATAGTCGATGGTCTTGACGAGCCCCTCTTCGAGCGGGACCTTGGGCTCCCACTTGAGCAGCGTGCGCGCCCGGGTGATATCGGGCTGGCGGACTTTCGGATCGTCGGTCGGAAGCGGCTTGTAGATGATCTTGCTGGTGGCGCCGATCATCTGGATGATTGTCTTGGCGATCTCCTCGATCGTCATCTCGCGCGGATTGCCGATATTGACCGGATCGTTCACGTCCGACAGCATCAACTTGATGATGCCGTCGACGAGATCGGTGATATAGGTGAAACTTCGGCTCTGCGATCCATCGCCGAACACCGTGACGTCTTCGTTGCGCAGCGCCTGGGAGATGAACGCCGGCACCGCGCGCCCGTCGTTGACGCGCATGCGGGGCCCGTACGTGTTGAAGATGCGCACGATCTTCGTATCGAGGCCATGGTAGCGGTGGTAGGCGACGGTCATCGCCTCGGCGAAGCGCTTCGCTTCGTCGTACACCCCACGCGGCCCGATCGGGTTCACGTTGCCCCAGTAGGACTCCTTCTGGGGATGCTCCAGTGGATCGCCGTACACCTCGGACGTCGAGGCGAGAACAAAGCGGGCGCCTTTGGCTTTGGCCAGCCCCAGCGCCTTGTGCGTGCCGAGCGCGCCCACTTTGAGCGTGGGGATCGGCAGCTCGAGGTAATCGATCGGGCTGGCCGGACTCGCCCAGTGCAGGACGAAATCCACCGGGCCGTCGATGTAGATGTAATTGGTGACGTCGTGTTTGATGAACGTGAAATCGCGGCTGACGAGATGCGAGATGTTCGCCGTGTCGCCCGTCAGGAGATTGTCGATGCCGGTCACCGAATAGCCGCGGTCGAGAAGCGTTTCGGCCAGATGAGAACCGATGAACCCCGCCGCACCGGTGATCACGACGCGTTTTGTCATGGATGGCTTGACCGCGACTGATGGCTGCCGACTACGTTAGTAGGCGTGCTTGTGGAAGAAGCCTTTGATGACGGTGAGCCACATGATCTTCAGGTCCAGGCGCACCGACCAGTTCTCGATGTAGTAAAGATCGTACTCGATACGCTTCTCGAGCGGGGTGTTTCCGCGCCAGCCGTTCACCTGCGCCCACCCGGTCAGCCCTGCCTTCACCTTGTGCCGCAGCATGTATTGCGGGATGCGGTGCTTGAACTGCTTCACGAAGTGCGGGCGTTCGGGTCGCGGACCGACGATGGACATGTCGCCCGTCAGCACGTTCCAGAGCTGCGGCAGCTCGTCGAGATTGGACCGGCGCAGGAAGCGGCCGAGCGTCGTGACGCGCGGGTCGTTGTGCTGCGCCCACACCGGCCCGGTATCCCTCTCCGCATCGTCGTACATCGATCGGAACTTCACGATGGTGAAGGGCTTGCCGTCCAGTCCCATGCGCTCCTGCCGGTAAAAGACCGGGCCGGGCGAGGTGAATCTGACCACGAGCGCGATGATGCCCAACGGCAGGGCAAGGACCGCCAGCGCGGCCGACGAGATGGCGATGTCGATCGTGCGCTTGACGACGCTGTTGAAGCCCTGCAGCGGACCGTCGTTCACGTTGATGACCGGCAGGCCGTCGAGATCCTCGAGTCTGGCGCGCAACGCGATCACCTGCAGCAGATCGGGGACGACCTTCACGTCGAGCACCTCGCGGCTGGTGTTCTCGATGAGCTCGATCATCCGAAGATGCTGGTCCGGCGGCAGCGCGACATAGAGATGATCGATGGCCTCTCGGTGCGCGACCTCGACGGCGTCTTCGATCGTGCCGAGGAGCGGCAGGCCGCGGTACCCGAGGTGGTCCCCGGCCGCACGGTCGTCGACGAAGCCGACAATCTGGTAACCGAGCTCGCGATGCTCGAGGATCTTGTCGGCGACCAGACGGCCCAGCTCGCCCGAGCCCGCGATCAGAATCCGTTTGAGGCCGATGCCCGCGCGCCAGCGGCGCTCGAGCATGTCGCGTACAAGCTCGCGCGATCCGTACGCCAGACCGGTGTTGACGACGATGAAGATGGCCCATACGAACTGGGACACTTCGTACGCGCCACGATCTCTGGCGGCGGCGTCGGCGAAATAGGTCTGAACGTAGAGGGTCGCGACAACGCCGAAGACGACGGCGAGGATGCTGCCGACGAAGACGGCGAAGAAATCGTCCACGCGCGAGCGGCCGCGTCGCAGGCGATAGAGACCCTGGAGCTGAAACGCCAGCGGCACCAGAATCGCGACCAAGGGCATCAGGTTGATGTACTGGCGCAGCGGCGGGATACCCTTGGTGATCGGAATCAGCCCCGTTTGGAACCGCAGCAGGTACGCGAGGAGGAAGGCCATGAGGCCGAGACTGGAGTCGGAGATGACATGGAAGGCGATCAGCAGACGATTATGCCGTCTCACCATGCCCGATTCGCTCCCGCGCGCATCGTGTCGTCCACGATCGCTTCGATCTCGTCTCCGAAACGGCGGCGGCCAAACCGCTCGGCATGCTGTCGGATCCGCTCCGAGTCGAACCGGCGGGTCAGCGCATATCGAATGGCATCCGCGAACGCGCGCGGCGTCGGCTCGTCGACGAGGACGCCGGTCTCATCAGGCACGATGGTCTCGGACGCGCCGCCCCGGTTCAGCGCGACCACCGGGCGGCCGCACGCCTGCGCCTCGACCGGAACGATGCCGAAGTCTTCCTCGCCCGGCATCAGCACGAGCGATGCGCGGTGGTACTGAGTGCGGACTTCTTCGTCGGGAAGCCGGCCGAGAAACGTCGCGTTCGCCCGCGACTCGGTCGCGAAGCGCTCCAGTCTTGGGCGGTCCGGACCGTTTCCGACAATGGTGAGGGGCACACTGGCAAGGCGGCACGCGTCGATAGCGACCTCGACCCGCTTGTAGGGGACGAGCGCAGACACGATCAGGCAACCCCCTGTGACTGGAACCGACGCGTCTGGCTTGAAGAAATCGATATCGACGGGCGGATATACCACGCTGGCCTCGCGATTATAATATCGGCGGATCCTCCGCGCAACATGTTGTGAGTTCGTGACATAGCGGTGTGCGCGTCCCGAGGTCGCGCGATCCCACCGGGCGAGCGCCGCCATCACCGGGCGCGCCAGCTGGCTGGCCACCGACCCCACGCGCTCCGGGCCGAAGTACGCGTCAAACTGATCCCAGGCGTAGCGCATCGGCGTGTGGCAATAGCAGATGTGCATCGTCTTGGGGCCGACGATGACGGACTTCACCACGCAGTGGCTGCTGCTGATGACCAGATCGAAGCGTTCGAGGTCGAAGTGTTCCACCAGCGCGGGAAACAGCGGCAGACACCGGCGGTAATAGCGTGCAACTCCGGGCAGATGCTGCAGGAGCGAGCGATGGATGGGTGCCCGCTCGATGATCGGCGATACCGATCCGCGAACGTGGAGCAAGGTGAACAACTCGGCGTGCGGGTATCGCTCGCACAGCGCTTCGAGCACCTTTTCGCCGCCGCGCATCCCGGTCAGCCAGTCGTGGACGATCGCTACTCTTGGCATCTGACACAAGTCTCAAGCGTGAGGTCTGAAGTCTGAACACGTTTGAGACTTGCGACTTCAGACATGAGACTTCTCGCGTGTCGGTTCGTTCGCGACTTCACCGTAGATTTCCCGAACGCGCCGTACCGAATCTTCCCAGGAGAACTGCCGTGCCCGTGCGAGGCCCTTCTGCCGGAGGTCGCGGCGGAGTGTCTCGTCGGTAAGCACCTTGTAGATCCCGTCCGCGATTGCGCTCGGATCGTACGGATCCACGAGCAGCGCGGCGTCGCCGGCCACTTCTGGCAGCGACGACACATTCGACGTCACGACCGGTGTGCCGCTGGCCATCGCTTCCAGGGGCGGAAGGCCGAATCCCTCGTAGAGCGACGGAAACACGAATACGCCAGCGAGCCTGTACATCACCGCGAGCGTTTCCTCCGGCAGATAGCCGAGAAACCGCACGTACTTGTGCAGCTGATAACGGTGCACGGCCCGGCGGAGCGCGGCGTACCTGGAAATCTCGTCGCCGATGAGCACGAGCTTCAGGTGGTCGAGGCCGCGGCTGCGCACGAGGTGGAAGGCCTCGATCAGGCGCGCGAGATTCTTGTGCGGTTTCACATTGCCGGCGTACAACACGAACTCGTCGTGGAGCTGGTAGCGCTCTCTGACGCGGACCACGTCCTCTTCGCGCGGCTCCACGCCGAACCGTTCGTCGTACGCGTTGTAGATGACGTCGATCCTGTCGGCTGGCACGTCGACGAAGCGCAGGATGTCGCGTTTCGAGCTCTCGGAGACGGTCAGCACGCGATTGGCCCGCCTCGCCGCCATCGTGATCGACGTTCGCGCATATGCAAGCGCGAACCGGTTCGGTAGGTACTGCGGGAACATCAGATGAATGCAGTCGTGGATCGTCACGACCGACCGGCACCGCACGAGCGGCGGCAGGACGTAATGCGGGGCGTGAAACAGCGTGACGCCTTCGCGCCTGAGGGTCCACGGTACATGGATTTGCTCGGCGAGCGAATAATTGGGCGCCGTTTCGGGGACCGTTCGGAAGTTCTCGCCGAGCGATGTCAGGCTCTGCCGATCCTGTGGCCGGCAGAGGAGGACGAACTCCGTGTCGTGATCCAGCCGCGCGAGCTGCCGGAGCAGATTCCGAATGTAGGTGCCGATGCCGAAATCGCGCAGCTTCCGGGCGTCTATGCCGATGCGCACGTGCTCATCATACCTACCCGACCTACCCGACCTACCCGACCTACCCGACCTGCCATCATCAATCCAGGGCCTCGAGGCGGTGCCGGCGGCGCGCGTCACGCCGCGCGCCAGGGTAGACGCCGGCCTGTCGTGCGGCTTCCTCCGCCGTCAACACTTCGTCGTGGATCTGCTCGGCATTGCGCTTGACGTCGGCGAACGTCTCGGCGCACCACTGCGGGACGGCGCCAGGCATAGCTCGGGGATTCCAGATCGCGAACCACTCGTGCTCGAACGTCCCCACGATTTTTCCTTGGTAACACGACGCCTTGAACCGGCGCCAGTAATCGTCGAGGCCGTCGGCGCGGCGCGCGAGCTTCGCGAGCGTCTCCTCGTAGACGGACGCTCCCTTCTGACGGAGATCCTCGGAGCCGGAGGAGGCCGCCGTCCCCTGAAGCGTGGTGTTGAGGCTCGAGAGCGGCGTCGCGTTGGTCGCCGGATCCGAGCGCTGACCGTCGAGCAGTTGGCGAGCGTGATCGGCGGCGACCGCAAACGACAACCCTTGAGCGGCTTTCACGCCCATCGTCGTGATGCCGATGACATCGCCATGGCGATCGAGCAGTGGCCCGCCGCTGTTGCCCGGATTGATGGCGGCGTCGGTCTGCACGACGGTGACGGCGCCGAGCTGTCGAATGCTGCTCACGATGCCGCGCGTGACGCTGTTCTGGAGCACGCCGAGCGGCGATCCGATGGCGATGACCTCCTGACCCGCGCGGAGCCCCGAGACCGATCCGAGCGCAACCACGCGCTGGTTGTCGAATGGGATGGAGGTCTTCAGCACCGCCAGGTCGAATTCCTGCGACACCCGCTCGACGCGCGCCGACGTCCTGTCCCCGTTGCCGCGATGGATCGTCACCGATGATTCGGCGCCGACGACGTGCGCGTTGGTGATGATGGTGTCCGGCTTCACGAAGAAGCCGCTGCCACGTGCGGTGGCCGTTTCGATGAGCACAACCGACGGCATCGCACGGCCGACGACTTCTTCGATCGACAGATTCTCGGTGGCTTGCAGTGGCGCGACGCCGTTCGTCGTCGGTTGGAGCGGCGACGGCCCGACCGCGACAGGAGGCGGTGGTATCTTCGGCGCCGCGATCGGCGAAATCGGCGCAATCGGTGGTGGGGAAACGCGTTCCGGCCTGACCGCTGACGGCGCTGCGTGTTCGGGCGTGCGGCGCGTGTTCATCCAGAACAGCCCCACGGCCACGACAAGCAGGGCTGCGATCAATCCGATTCCAGACGAACGGTGGGATTCGGCGATCGGCTCCGTCGACCCGCGCTCTCCGAGCTGGGTGGTCGCGGCACCCTGCACGTGTCCGCATCGGCACTCACGCAGCTTGCGCGGTACGAGGCGTCCACAGGCCGGACACACCCAACTGAACGTCGTCTCGTCGGTCGCGGCCATGTGAATACCTTCCCGCAGCCCTCTGGAACGTGCACATCGGGCTGGCGGACGCCTGGGGGGAAGTCGATCTTACGAGGCGATGCCGCGGAGACGCAAATACAAACGCAGGAACGGGACCCAGCGCGGGTGGTGTTTCTCGTAAAACGCCAACTGGCTTCGCCGGTACGCGGTATCGGTCGTCTGGCGCGCTGTCGCGGCGGAGCGTCCGCGGCGGTGGACGACCGTCACGTCGGGCGTAAACCTGATGCGGCGGCCGCGGGCGCGAATAGCGGCGCAGAAATCGACATCCTCCGCATACATGAAGTACCGCTCGTCAAGAAGCCCGACGGCCTCCGCGTCCGCCCGCCGCACCAGCAGACACGCGCCGCTGACCCAGTCGGGGAAATGCGGCTGGCGCGTGCGCGCTTCGACCAGCGACGAGACGATTCCGATCCGGCGCTCGTGTCCTCGAACGAGCACCTTTTGCCGAAGCTCGTTGAACGGGCCGATCATCGAGCCGAACGAAACCTCTGCGCGCTGGTTCGCATCCACGAGTCGCGGACCGACGACGGCAACGTCCTCGTGTTTCCGCAGGTCGGCAACCAGGCCATCGATGGCACCCAACGGGACGATGGTGTCGCTGTTGAGCAGCAATAGATAGGCACCCGTGCTCACGCGGATGCCGACGTTGGTGGCACGTGCGAACCCGAGATTGGCGCCGGTTTCGATGATGCGAAGGTCCGGCCACGCTCTCGCCGCCGTCGCGCTGCCGTCGTCCGACGCGTTGTCGACAACGATGATCTCGTGCGAAATCGCGGGCGGCGAGTGGTGCAGCGATGCGAGGCAGCGCTCGAGATCCACCCGGGCGTTGAACGAAACGATGATGATCGAGAGGTCCGGCAAGGTCGGCATCACCCGGTCTGGTAGGCCGGGTAGGTCGGACAAACCGGTGCAGCTCTACCCACCAGACCTGCCTGACCCACCGGACCCACCTGACTTCTCAATGAGCTCCAGCGTTTCTCTTGCGGCACGCGGCCAACTGTACTTGGCCAGCGCGGCCGGCGCCGCCGCGATCAGACGCACGCGAGTCGGCTCGTGGGTCAGAATCTGCTCCAACGCCCGCGCTGTCGCGGACAGATCGCCCATGCCCACGTAGAGCGCGGCGTCGCCGCACGTTTCGTGCGCCACCGGCGTGTCGAGCAGCAGCGGCGGAACACCCGCTGCCAGCGCTTCGAGCGGCGTCAGTCCCAATCCTTCGTACTCGGACAGGAACGCAAAGGCGCGGGCCCGTGCGTACAGATCTCGAAGCTCGTCGTCCGACACGTACCGATGCCAGCGGACGCGGCCGTCGAGTCCCTCCGATGTAATCGTGCGCTGCAGATCTTCGTGCGGGTACGTTCTGTTGTCTCCGACGAGGTCGAGAAACGCTTCTGGATGCCGGCGCGCGACCAGGGCGAACGATCGAACCAGATCCGGCACGTGGCGTCTGTTGAAGATCGAGCCGACAAACAGCACGCGGTCCCCGTGTGCGTCGTGTGCATCGCCCGGCCGGTCGGCCGCGGGTGCGCTTACACCTGGCGGAATGACGTGCACACGGTCGGCGGCGATGCTCAAGGAATCGATCAGCTCGCGGCGGGAACACTCGGAAATGGTGACGATGGCGCGGGCCCGCTTCGCGGATTGCCGCGTCATCAGCCGGCGGCGAACGCCTTCACGCATTCGGAACCATTCTGGATGCGCGACAAACGACAGATCGTGGATCGCGACAACCATCGGCACGCGCAGACGAAGCGGCGCCGTGTACGCCGGCGCAAAGAACACGTCGAGATGATCGGGGGATACCACTTTCGGCAAACGGACCTGCTCCCACCATGTGCCGGCCTTCCCCGTGACGAGGCGCGTCTGGAACCGGCGCGAATCGAGCTCGGGGTTGATCGGTTCAGGCGAGTAGAGAACGAACTCGTGGCGGCGGGTCGTTTCGTCCGACGCCCACTCGTGCAGAAGTCCACCGAGGTACCGGCCGGCGCCGGTCGCGCGACCGCAGAGCTCCCGCGCATCTATGCCGATTCGCATGTCCGGTGTTCGATCGCCAGCGCGTACGCCTCGTACACCCGGTGCGCGGTGTGGTGCCAATCGAATTCACGCGAGCGCAGCACGCCCTTGGATGCGCTCGCCGCGGCCAGCCCGTCGTCCCCGATCAACCGCGCCATCGCGGACGCCATCCCATCCGGATCCTCGGGGTCGACCAACAGGCCCGCGTCGCCGAGAACTTCAGGAAGGGCGCCGCGGCTGGCGGCAACGACCGGCACGCCGACGGTCATCGCTTCGAGCACCGGGAATCCGAAACCTTCCTCGAACGACGGCTGAATGAGCATGCGTGCGCCTTCGAACAGCGCTCGGCGGCCAGCCGGGTCCACATAGCCGACGTGGCGCACGAGGCCGTGAAGCGGCGGCCGGGCGATGCGGTCCAGCCAGGGCCGCGCATCTCCGCCGGCCTTTCCCGCAAGAACGAGCTCCGGCACTCGCATGTGGCCTCCTGCTTTGGACGGACCACAGAGATCCAATAACCGCTCGTACGCGTCCAGAAGTCCCCCGACGTTCTTGCGCGGTTCGAGCGTGCCGAGGAAGAGTATGTATCCAGCGCCTGATGGCGCTGCCGCACGCGGCGTCCAGTCCGGCCTGCCATGCGGGCACACGGCAATCCGGTCGGGGGGAACGTCCAGGCGTCGCTCGACTTCCAGTGCCGTGAACCGCGAGGGAACGATGATCTGGTCCGCGCGGCGCGCATGATCGCGTGCGAGGCTTGGATAGTCGCGCCGAATTTCCGCCCGCGTGCGGTCCGGATGCGTGAGGAAGTACAGATCGTGAATCGTCACGACGCGCGCGGCCGTTCGTGACGGCATCAGCAGCGGATGCGGCGAGTGCACCACGTCGAATTGGCCCCTGGCGAGCATCTCCGCAGAGGGCCACTCGAGCCTGTGCCACGCCAGATTCAGCGCGCCGACCGGCACGCGGCGATCAACGACACGCGCCCCGTCCAGATCACGATCGGGATCGATCCGGTCCTTCCACGAGCTCGAGAACAGCGTCAGATCGAGCGGCCGGGCGGATGTTCCCGGCGGGAATGCGGCCAGCAATGCTCTGGCGAGTTGATAGGCATACTCGCCGACGCCGGTGCGTTCGCGGAGCGCCGGCCGATAATCCAACAGGACGCGCACTTGTTTAAGTCTTTCCGACTCAGTATCTTATTGTGAAATGCGAATCACCGTCGTCGGGACAGGGTATGTCGGTCTCGTGGTGGGCGCCTGCCTCGCCGAGAACGGGAACAACGTGTGTTGTGTCGACAAGGACGAGGCAAAGATTGCGACGCTCGAAGCCGGCCGGATGCCGATCTACGAGCCGGGGCTCGAAGAACTGGTGCGGCGCAACCACGCCGAAGAGCGTTTGAGGTTTACCACCGACCTGCCCGCGGCGGTGCGCGCCTCAGAGATCGTGTTCATCGCGGTCGGGACGCCGCAAGACGAGGACGGCTCCGCCGATCTGCAACACGTGCTCGCGGTGGCTCGAGACGTCGGCCGCGCGATGACGAGCTACATGGTCGTCGTGGACAAGAGCACGGTGCCCGTCGGCACGGCCGGCAGAGTGCGGGAGGCGATCGCGCGCGAAACCACCCAGCCGTTCAGCGTCGTGAGCAATCCGGAGTTCATGAAACAGGGAGCGGCGCTCGAAGATTTCATGAAGCCGGATCGCGTCGTCATCGGCACTGAGCCGGGCGATGATCGGGCCGCCGAGATCATGAAGGAGCTGTACGCGTCGTTCACGCGCACGGGCGCGCCGGTTCTGATGATGGATACGGCGAGCGCCGAGCTGTGCAAGTACGCCGCGAATTCCATTCTCGCGATGCGCATCTCGTTCATGAACGAGATCGCGAACGTCTGCGAGACCGTCGGCGCCGACGTCGATCACGTGCGCAAAGCGATCGGATCGGATCGGCGCATCGGCACGTCGTTCCTGTTTCCCGGCGTCGGGTACGGCGGCAGTTGCTTCCCGAAGGACGTGAAGGCGCTCCTCAAGTCGTCGATGGACAAGGGATACGACTTCAAGATTCTGCGCGCCGTCGAGGCGGTCAACGACGGACAGAAGGGGCGCCTCGTCGAGAAAATGGAGGCGCACTTCAAGAGCCTCAAAGGGCGGACGATCGCCTTGTGGGGCCTCGCGTTCAAGCCGCGCACCGACGACATGCGCGACGCGCCGGCGATTGCCATCATCGACCGGCTGCTGGCGCTCGGCGCCACGGTGCGTGCCTACGATCCCGAGGCGGCGGCCACGGCGCGCCGCATCTTTGGCGGCCGCATCGCGCTGTGCGAGAAGAGCTACGATGCGCTGGTCGGCGCCGACGCGCTGGCGATCGTGACGGAATGGAACGAATTCCGCGAGCCGGATTTCGACAAGATGCGCTCCCTCCTCCGCGTGCCGATCGTGTTCGACGGCCGCAATATCTACTCGCCCGAGCACATGCGCGCGCTCGGCTTCACGTATTTTTCCATTGGACGCTAGGCCGGGGGGCGTCCTCGTCACCGGCGGCGCCGGGTACATCGGCAGCCACGCCGCCAAGGCGCTCCATCGGGCCGGTCACAGGGTCGTCGTCTTCGACAATCTGGTGGCGGGTCACCGCGAAGCGGTTCGGTACGGGGAGTTGGTCGAAGGCGATATCACCGACATGGCCGCCGTGCGCAGGGCGCTGCAGCAGCACGACATCTCCGCGGTCATGCACTTCGCGGCGTTTCTCGACGTGGGAGAATCGGTCCGCGATCCGGCCCGCTACTACCGCAACAACGTTGGCGGCGCCATGAGCGTCCTCGAGGCGATGGTGGCGGAGCAGCGGCGCCACTTTGTGTTCTCGTCAACCTGCGCGATCTACGGCGATCCAATCGAGACGCCGATCGCGGAAACGCATCCGCAGAGGCCCATCAGCGCCTACGGGGACACCAAGCTCGCCATCGAGCGCGCGCTCGTCCATTTCGAGCGTGCGTATGGCCTCGGATGGATTGCGCTGCGGTACTTCAACGCGGCCGGCGCGGACCCCGACGGTGAACTGGGCGAAGATCATTCGCCGGAAATCCACCTGATCCCCCGGGCCATCGCCGCTGCGATGGGCGGCCCACCGTTGGAGGTATTTGGCGAGGACTACCCGACGCCCGACGGCACCTGCCTGCGCGACTACGTGCACGTGTCCGATCTCGCCGATGCGCACGTGCGGGCGCTCCAGAGGCTGGTCGAAAGGGGAGCCTCCGGCGCCTTCAACCTGGGCACCGGCCGGCCGCATTCGGTGCGTGAAGTCATCGACATGGTTGAGCGCGTGACGGCGCACAAGGTGCCGCGGACGGTCGGCGCCCGGCGTCCGGGCGATCCCGCCGCGTTGTTCGCGACGGCGCTGAAGGCTCAGGCCGCGCTGCACTGGACGCCGAGGTTCCCGGATCTGGAATCGATTGTCAGAACGGCCTGGGAATGGCACCGGACGCGCCCGCACGGTCACCGAGCCCCAGCGCATTCGTGACGATACAGACTTCGCTCAAACGCCTCTACAAGTACGCGAGGCCATACAGCCGCCGCCTCACCTGGGCGGTCCTCGCCATGGTCGTGTATGCCGTCGGCAACACGAGCCTCGCGGTGCTCATCAAGCCGATCGTCGACAGGACGTTGCCGAACCAGGAGAAGGTGTGGCTGATGGCTGGCGGCATCGTCGGCTGTTATCTCGTCAAAGGGGTCGGCTCGTACGTCTCGTCGTACCTGATGGCCTATGTGGGCCAGCGTGTCGTCATGGACCTCAGAAACGACTTCTACAGGCACATCCTCGGCCAGTCGGCCGGCTTTTTCGCGCATCGCACGACCGGCCAGCTGATGTCGCGGATCAACAACGATGTGGGGCAGGTGCAGCAGGTGGTCTCCGAGACGATCGGCGACCTCGCACGCGAGTCGCTCGCGGTGGGCGGCGCGGTGGCGATGCTCTTTTATTACAACGCGCGGCTCACGATCTTGTGCCTGACCGTCGCGCCGCTCATCGTCTATCCGCTGATCTGGCTCGGCCAGCGCGTGCGTCGGACGACGAGGCGCGGTCAGGAGGCGCTCGAGACCCTGTCGCACATCAGCGCCGAGGCGTTTACCGGCCACCGGATCGTGAAGGCCTTCGGGACCGAGGCGCACGAGACCGACAAGTTCAGCCGCGCCGGCTACCATCTGTTCCGCACGAACATGAAGGTGACCGCGGCGCTCTCGAGCCTGCCGCCGCTCATGGAGGTCGTCGGCGGCGTCGGCATCGCGGCGGCCATCGTCATCGGCAGCCGGCAGGTGCCCCGCACGATGACCGAGGGGGCCTTCTTCTCGTTCATGGCGCTACTGCTCTTCATGTACGGGCCCGCGAAGAAATTGAGCCGCGTGAACGCCAACCTCCAGCAGGCGGCGGCGGCGGCCGAGCGGATCTTCGAGATGCTCGATACGCACACCGAGGTCGAAGAGCAACCGGGTGCGGAGCCGATCAAGCCGTTTTGCCACGCGATCGAATTCCGCGACGTCGGCTTCGGCTACGACGAGGGACCCGGGCGCATCCTGCGCGGGGTGTCCTTTCAGGTCAAAGCCGGGCAGATGATCGCCATCGTCGGGCGCAGCGGCGCGGGCAAGACGACGCTCGTCAACCTGCTGCCGCGCTTCTACGACGTCAGCTCGGGCGGCATCCTCATCGACGGCGTCGACGTAAGGCACGTCACGCTGGCGTCGCTGCGCCGTCAGATTGGGATCGTGACGCAGGACACGGTCCTCTTTGACGACACCATTGGCAGCAATATCGCCTACGGGTCCTCCGCCGCGACCGCCGAGGAGATTGAGGCCGCTGCGCGCGCCGCCCACGCGCACGAGTTCATCGCCACGCTGCAGGGCGGGTACGAAGCGCGGATTGGCGAGCGGGGACAGCGTTTGTCCGGCGGACAGCGCCAGCGGCTGGCGATCGCGAGAGCGTTGCTGAAAAACGCGCCCATTCTCGTCCTCGACGAGGCGACCTCGGCGCTCGATTCAGAGTCCGAGCTCCTCGTGCAGGAAGCGCTGGCGAACCTCATGATGAACCGCACGTCGTTCGTCATCGCCCACCGCCTGTCGACCATTCACCGGGCCGATGCCATTGTCGTGCTCGAGAAAGGCCGCGTGGTCGAGATCGGCCGCCACGAGGAGCTGCTCGCCGCCGACGGCACATATGCGACGCTTCATCAGATGCAGCTGCTCGAAAGCCGGAAAGGCGACCGTCGGATAGAGCCCTTATGATCAAATCGATGACCGGTTTTGCCTCGGTCTCGCGCGAGGACGATCGCGGGACGATTGCCGTGACGATCCGGACACTGAATCACCGCTACCTGGATTTGCAGGTGCGGGTCCCTCAGGCGTTGGCGGCTATCGAGCCGGAGGTGCGATCGCTGGTGGGTCAGCGCGTAGCGCGCGGCCGCGTGGAGCTCGGCATCTCACTGCAACTTCGGCAAGGGACGGCGGTCGACGTCGAGTTCAACGAAGCGTTCGGCAACGCGCTCTCAACCGCGCTCGATCAGGCGAGAGCGCGCGGACTGGTCGCAGGACCGCTGACGCCAGGCGATCTCCTCCGGCTCCCGCAGGCGCTGACCATCCGCGAGCGGCAGGGCGACGCCGACGAGGCTGTCGAGAAGGAGCTGGCCGATCGCGCATGCGCAGCGGTCGGCGAGGCGCTGGCCGATCTCGACACGATGCGGACGCGCGAGGGCGATCATTTGCGGCGGGACCTCGACCAGCGCCGCACGCTGGTCTCCGGCCTCGTGGAGCGGATTGCCGCCGCCGCCGACGAAGGGCGGACGGCGATGGAGCAGCGTCTGGCGGACCGCGTACGGGAGCTGCGGACCGAGCTGCAGGCCGACGAGACCGCCGTCGCCCAGGAGATCGTTCGGATGGCGGCGCGATCGGACATCAGCGAGGAAGTGACTCGCTTTCGTGGTCACACGTCGCATTGGATGGCGCTCGCCGACAGCGCCGACCCGTGCGGCCGCAAGCTCGATTTTCTCCTTCAGGAAATGAATCGCGAAGTGAATACGATGGGTTCGAAGGCCGACGGCCTCCGCGTATCAGAGGTGATCATCGAAGCGAAGGCTGAGCTCGAGAAGATGCGCGAGCAGGTCCAGAATGTCGAGTAACAACCGCCCTTCGACAAGCGCGGGGCGTCCCGAGCCCGTCGAGGGACGGGGCCTGCTCTTCATCGTCTCGGCCCCCTCCGGCGCCGGCAAGACGACGTTGGTCGAGCGACTGGTCGAACAGGTGCCGAACCTGAAGATGTCGCGCTCCTATACGTCGCGCTCCGCACGCGAGGGCGAGATCGACGGGGTGGACTATAATTTTGTCACGCGGCACCGGTTCGAGGGAATGATCGCCGGTGGCGAGTTCCTGGAGTGGGCCGACGTCTTCGGCAACCTCTACGGCACCTCATCGCGCGACACAGACCGTGTCCTCGCATCGGGAAGCGACCTCGTGCTGGTGATTGACGTGCAGGGCGCGCGCAAGGTCCGACAGAACGGAATCGACGCCACGGCCGTCTTCGTGATGCCGCCGTCGTTCGCGGTCCTGGAAGATCGCCTGCGCGGGCGCAGCAAGGACAGCGAGGATGCGATTCAGCGCCGGCTGCAGGTCGCGCGCGAGGAGGTCGCCGCCTTCACCGAGTACGACTACGTCGTCGTCAACGACGAGCTGACTGCAGCCGTCGACCGGCTCCGGGGCATCGTCGTCGCGGAGCGTGTGCGGCTACGGTCGATTCGCGACGAAGCCGAGAAGATAGTGAGAACGTTCTCGTAGACCGTTTGCCTCACTAAGCGGACAGTCGGTACTAACAATGCCGAGCGGCGGGGGCCGCGAGGCACAGGCCGCGGGGGTGGGGCCCCGCGACGAAAGAACAAAATGATAGACCGGAGCAAGCTGACCAATTCATTCGAGTTCGTGGTGACCGCCGGCGCCCGGGCGCGTCAGCTCATGGCCGGATCGGTGCCCCGGGTGACCGTCGGCGACCACAAGAAGACCACGGTCGCGCAGCAAGAGGTGGTGACCAAGGTCGTCGAGCGAATCGAGCCCGAAGAACCCGCCAAATAGATCATGTTGATAGCGCTCGGCGTGAGCGGCGGGATCGGCGCGTATAAGGCGGTCGAGGTCGTCCGCGGGCTGCAGAAGCGCGGCCACGAGGTCGTGGCGGTCATGACCGCGAACGCCACGCGGTTTGTCGGCCCGATCACGTTCGAAGCGATCACGCGGCGCCCGGTCATCATCGATCAGTTCGAGCCTGGGGCCAACGCGGACATCGGGCACATCGCGCTCGCGTCGACCATCGACCTCCTGATCATTGCGCCCGCGACGGCAAACATCCTCGGCAAGATGGCCAACGGCATCGCCGACGACTTTCTCTCGACGCTGTATCTCGCGACGCGTGCGCCGGTGCTCGTCGCTCCGGCCATGAACACGCAGATGTTCGCGCACGAGGCTGTGCGCGCGAACCTGAACGCGCTGGCGGCCCGCGGTGTGCGTTTCGTCGAGCCGGGCGAGGGATATCTCGCGTGCGGGTGGATCGGGAAGGGACGGCTCGCGGAGCCCGACGAGATTGTTGCCGCGGCCCAGGACGTCCTCAGACCTCGGGGTCCCCTTCACGGCCAGCGCGTCCTCGTCACGGCCGGCCCCACCTACGAGGATGTCGATCCGGTGCGCTACCTCGGTAACCGATCGAGCGGACGCATGGGATTTGCGATCGCCGGTGAAGCCGCGCGCCGCGGCGCGCTGGTCACCCTGGTGGCCGGTCCGACGTCGCTCGATCCTCCGCCTGTTCACGAGATCGTGCGTGTGCGGAGCGCGACCGAGATGCACGCCGCCGTGCTCGCGCGCGCCGGCGAGATGCAGGTGGTCGTGATGGCCGCGGCCGTCGCCGATTACACGCCGTCCGAACCTTCCGACCAGAAGGTCCCGAAGGGCGGCGACACGGTCACGATGGTCATGAAGAAGACGCCCGACATCCTCGCCGAGCTGGGCCGGGGCCGGATGGCATCGGGCCGCGGTCCGCTGCTCGTCGGGTTCGCGGCCGAAACGGAGCATGTGCTTGTCCACGCGTCTGCGAAGCGCGAGGCGAAGCACGCCGATCTGATGGTGGCCAACGACGTCTCGCGCGCCGGCGCCGGGTTTGGGGTCGACACCAACGCGGTCACGATCGTGGGACCTGAGGGAAGCGAGGCGCTGCCGCTCCAGAGCAAGTCGCGGGTCGCCATGGCGATTCTCGATCGCGTCGAAGCGTTGCTCACGGTCCGTCTTTAATGGACCGCGATCAGCTCACCGAACACCTGAGGTTCGCGAAGGAGATCGGCGTCGCCGGCGTGAGCCGGGATCCCGCGTGGCGCAGAAAAGGGGTCGGGAGTCCTTTTATTTCCGTTTTGGCGTCACCGCAGGAAGCGCTTTCTGCAGTGCGCGTGGACATCGGCGATTGCACGCGCTGCAAACTGCATGGGTTGGGACGCAAACAAATCGTGTTTGGCGTCGGCAATCCAGCAGCCGACCTGATGTTCGTGGGAGAAGCGCCGGGTGCGGACGAAGACATTCAGGGGATTCCCTTCGTCGGCCGCGCCGGCCAGCTGTTGACGAAGATTATCGAGGCCATCGGCCTCACGCGCGACGATGTCTATATCGCGAACGTCATCAAATGCCGCCCGCCGCAGAACAGGAACCCGGAGCAGGACGAGGTCGACACGTGCGAACCATTTCTGTTCCGGCAGATTGACATCATCAGGCCGAAGGTGATCGTCGCGCTTGGGACGTTCGCGGCGCGGACGCTGCTGAGAACGCTCGATCCCATCTCGCGCCTGCGTGGCCGCGTGTACGAGTATCGCGGCGCCAAGCTGATTCCCACATTTCACCCCGCCTATCTGCTCAGAAATCCCTCGTCGAAGCGCGAGGTCTGGGAAGACATGAAGATGGTCAAAGGCCTGCTGGAACTGAGAACTTAGAACTTAGAAGTAAGTGCAAAATGCCCGTGGTGGTCCGTTCAAGTTCTCAGTTCTAACTTCTCAGTTCTAAGTTCTTCAAGTTGCTGATCAGCGTCGCCGTCCCCGTCCCCACCCTCGATCTGCTGACCTACCGCGTACCGCCCGATGTCTCCGCGCCGCTTATCGGCGCTCGTGTCGTCGTGCCGCTCGGCCGCCGGGTCGTCACCGGAATCGTCGTGGAAGTCGACGTGTCGTCAGCCGGCGTGGACGAATCGCAGATCAAGCCGATTCGACACGTGCTCGATGCGGACGGGTTCGTGCCTCCTGAAGTCGTCGGGCTGGCGCGATGGACGGCGGAGTACTACGCCGCCGGCGCCGGCGAGACGATCACCGCGGTCCTTCCTCCCAAGGCGCGCGGAGGGCGGGCCAGCGGTCACAAGACGATGCGCATGGCCGCGATCACGGCGGCCGGATTGGAGGCGCTTGGTTCCGAGACCTTACCGCTGACACCCAGGCAACGCATCGCCCTCGAGCTGCTCGCGGGAACGCCCTACGGCATTCCGACGCCGGAACTCGCGGCGGCAGGCAGCACCTCGGACACTGTGTCCCGGCTCGCCGCGCGCGGCCTCGTCAGCCTGCGCCACGATCGGATTGACCGCGATCCGTTCGCAGCGCCGTTCGATCTGTCGCCGTCGGACCCCGATCGGCGGCTGACGATCGAGCAGGCGGCGGCGTTGGAGAGGTTACGCAGCCTCGCCGATGAACGAACATTCCGCGTCGCGTTGCTCCACGGCGTCACGGGCAGCGGCAAGACCGAGATCTATATCCGTCTGTCGACTGCCGTTCGCGACGCCGGACGTCGCGTGCTCATGCTCGTCCCGGAAATCGCGCTCACGCCGGTGACCGCCGCGCTGTTCCGCCAGACGTTCGGCACCCACGTCGCCATCCTTCACAGCGGCCTCTCGGACGGCGAGCGTCATGACGAGTGGCAACGGATCCGCCGAGGCGAAGTCACCGTCGTGGTCGGTACGCGCTCCGCCGTGTTTGCGCCGCTCGCACACGTTGGTCTGATCGTGGTCGACGAAGAGCATGATGGTTCGTACAAGCAGGAGGAAAGCCCACGCTACAACGGCCGCGACGTGGCCATCGTGCGCGCACGGCGGGAGCACGCCCTTGTGGTGCTCGCCTCCGCGACGCCGTCGATGGAGAGCTACCACAACGCGGTGACGGGCCGGTACGAGCGCATCGTACTCGAGCGCCGCGTGGGCGATCGCCGGCTACCGGCTGTGACGGTGGTCGATATGCGCGAAGAGTACGCGGCAGCGGGCCCGGACGTGGTGCTGAGCCGGGCGCTTGCCGACGGGATCGGCTCGCGGCTCGAGCGGGAAGAACAGGCGTTGGTTCTGTTGAACCGGCGCGGCTTCGCGACCGCAGTGTTCTGCCGGCAGTGCGCCGGCACGCTCGACTGTCCAAACTGCAGCGTGTCGTTGGTCGTTCATGGCGAAGGGTCGGCGCGCCGGGCGCGCTGCCATTACTGCAACTACTCGGTGCGCGTGCCCAACGCGTGTCCGCTGTGCGCAGGGCCGTATCTCGAGCAGACCGGCTTCGGCACCCAGCGCGTGGAGGCCGAGATCCGGCGTGCGTGGCCCGACGCGCGCGTCGCGCGCCTGGACCGCGACGCGGTTCGCCGGAGAGGCGCGCTGGCGTCACTGCTGACGCGGTTCCGCAATCACGAGATCGACGTGCTGGTCGGAACCCAGATGATTGCCAAGGGCCACGATTTTCCGCGCGTCACCCTTGTCGGCGTGGTGTCGGCGGATGTTGGCCTCGGCATGGCCGATTTCCGGGCCTCCGAGCGGACGTTTCAGCTCCTCACGCAGGTGGCCGGCCGCGCCGGCCGCGGCGTGCAGCCGGGCGAGGCGATTATCCAGACGCTGTATCCCAACCATTACAGTATTCAACTGGCGTGCAAACAGGACTACGTCGCGTTCTACGAGCGCGAGCTGGCGTTCCGCCGGGCGATGCGTTATCCACCGCTCGTGGCCATCATCAACACGATCGTCCGCGCGCGCACGTTTGCCGGGGCGATGGAGGATGCAGCCGACATCGCCGGGCGGCTGCGGAAGGATGCGGGCCAACAGGGTGTGCGCGTGCTGGGTCCGGCGCCGGCGCCGCTCGGGAAGCTGCGCGGCGAATACCGCGCGCAACTCCTCGTCAAGGGATCCAATCGCACACGGATGCGCGAGCTGGTTCTGAGGGTCATCGCCGAGCGGCCCGACGTCGGGCGTCGGGTTGTCGTCGACGTCGATCCGATGTCGGTGCTGTGAACCCGGAGGGTGGCCCCAGCCTCTACGTCTACGTCAGCGTGAGATGAGTCGTTCGATAGGAGCCGGCGTGAAGCAGAGGACGAACATCGCGACGGCGAAGGCCGCCAGGACAAGGCGTGTCCGATCCAGCGGGATGTCTTCATCGACCGTACGTGGATGTCGCGGTCCAAAGGTGACGAGCATGCCGACCATCAGTACCGTCCACACGATCCAGCTCGCCGACAGGTAGGACAGGCCCAGGGTCACCCCGATCATCGCGACCGTCACGTAGGTGGAGCGGCGGCCGAGGACCGCGTACGAGATGTGGCCGCCGTCGAGCTGACCGATCGGAAACAGATTGAGCGCGGTTGCAAGCAGGCCAAACCACGCCGCGAAGCCGACGGGATGCAGCAGCAGCGTGTAGTCGTCGGGCAGTTGTCCCCAGAACAGCCGCGACGCGAGCTTTATGAGGATCGGCTCGCCAAGCCATAGTCCGCCGTCGCGCGCAATCGGCGTGACGGTGGACCACGCGACCCCCAGAAACAGCGCGGGCACGGCGACCAGGAACCCGGCGATCGGCCCCGCGATGCCGATGTCGAACAGCATCCGCTTGGTGCGAATCGGCTCGCGAATGCGGATGAACGCGCCGAGCGTGCCGGTCAGCGTGATCGGGACCGGCAGGAAATACGGCAAGCTCGCGTCAACGTCATAATAGCGACACGCGAAATAGTGCCCGAGCTCGTGGCAGCCGAGAATTGCCAGGATGGTTGCACTGTAGGCCAGCCCGCCGACGAGCGACGTGGTGCCGATGGTGAGCACGAAGAGCAGAACGTGGAGCCAGACGCGGTCCTGGAACTTTGGCCGCGGCTGCCACACCTCGTACGGCGGCACCACGTGGGTGCCGGTCTCCGACGCGGATGGAACGAGGGGAGTGTCGGGCGAAGCGGGATCCAACTTACCCGATATTCTGCAGATCTTTACCCGGTTTGAACCGAATCGTTCGGCCCGGTGGGATGCGCACTTCCTTGCCCGTGCGCGGGTTGCGCCCGATGCCGCGCTTGCGCGGCTTCACTTGAAAGACCCCGAACCCACGCAGCTCGATGCGCTCACCGCGCTGCATGGAGGTCCGCATCGCGTCGAAGACGGCGTCGACGGCCACCTCGGCCTTGACCTTGGTGATATCGGCCAGTTTCGACACTTCGTTGACAATGTCGACCTTGATCATGGGTTAGGGTCTCCTGAGGTCTTGTAACTACTATAGATTGTTGCACTTACGCTGTCAAGGCTGAGGCTAAATTCATCTTGCGCAAACTCCCTACCGTCGTGCTGGTTGGTCGTCCTAACGTGGGGAAATCAACGCTCTTCAACCGAATGACCGGCTCGCGTCGAGCCATCGTCGCTCCCATCGCGGGAACAACCCGGGACGCGCTGGCGCGTCCGGTTGTCTGGCATGGGATGTCGTTCGAGTTGTTCGATACCGGTGGTCTCTACGGCGCGAGCGAGGATCCGCTGCACGGCCTGGTCGTGATTCACGGTCAGCGGGCGATCGCCGCCGCCGATTTGCTGGTGATGCTCGTCGACGGACGAGAGGGACTGGTGTCGGGCGACGAAACCATCGCCCGAGAGCTGCGCGAGGCCGATCGGCCAGTGATCCTCGCCATCAATAAGGCCGACGACAAGCGCGCGCTTCACGCGACGATGGACTTCTATCGGCTCGCGTTCGAGCCGGTGCTCGAGATCTCGGCCGAGCACGGACAGGGCGTCGCGGAGCTGATGGACGAGATCGTGGACAGGCTCGAAGGGCTAAGGGCTGAGGGCAGAGGGCAAACTGTTCAGTCCTCCGTGAGCCCTGACCCCTCTGCCCTGAGCCCTTTGCCCTCTGCCCTTGAAGAGACAACTGTCGCCATCGTTGGGCGGCCCAACGTCGGCAAGTCGTCGCTCGTGAACCGACTGCTCAGTGACGAGCGCATGCTCGTCAGCGACATGCCGGGCACGACCCGCGATGCGGTCGATACGCCGCTGACGTGGCACCGGCGGCATTTCCGTATCGTCGACACCGCCGGGATGCGTCGAACCGGCCGCGTGCGAACGGGCGGGGCGGTGGAGCTCGTGAGCGTGCTCGGCGCCAAGCGCGCCATCGCGGACGCCGATGTGGTTGTGCTTGTCGTCGACGCAGACACCGGCGTAGCGGATCAGGACGCCCACATCGGCGGCGAGGCCGATCGAGCCGGCCGCGGCATCATCATCGTCGCGAACAAATGGGATCTGGTGAAGAGCCGGGGTCCCAAATTCGTGGAGAAGTTCGATGATGAACTGCGGCGTCAGATGAAGTTTCTCGATTACGCGCCGATTCTGCACATCTCGGCCTTGACGGGGGAGCGAGCGCCGCGCGTGCTCGAGACGATCGACAAAGTGGCGGCGTCGCGGCGCACACGGGTGCCTACGCCGGCCCTGAACAAATTCATCGAGGCGGTCACGGCCACGAACCCGCCCGTGAGCCCCGGCCGCAAGCACGTGCGAATTCTTTACGCGGCCCAGATCGGAGTGGCCCCGCCGTCCTTCGTGTTCTTCACCAACGTCGCCACGACATTCCATTTCTCCTACCAGCGATATCTCGTCAACCGGCTGCGGGAGGAGTTCGACTTCTTCGGCACGCCGATCCGCGTGCAGGTTCGCCGGCGCCGCGAGAAGCGATCGCGTGAGAAGCGGTCGCGGGCCTGACGTTTGGTGGGCTATACTTTTGCGGCGATGGCCGATGTTCCGGGTCACATCGAGATTCCCAAACGCGCGCTCTTCAAGGCGGCGGAGGTCTGCGAGCTTGTCCATGTGCAGCCCTATGTGCTGCGCTCATGGGAGTCGGAGTTCCCACACCTGGGGATCGCGAGAACGGCAGGCGGTCCGCGCCTGTATCGGCGGGCGGATGTCGAGCAGGTGATACGGATTAAGAATCTGCTGCTCGTCGAGGGATTGACGCTCGCCGGCGCGCGGCGCCGGCTCGAAGAGGAAGCGACGCCGGTCGCCGAAGATTCGCCGCTCGACGAGCTGATCGGTCAGAACGCGCGGTACCGGTTGACCGAAGTGAAGCGCGGCCTTCGCGCGATTCTCGAGCTGCTCGCCACGCGATCGGGCGACGGGGAGTTTCGCGCGGCGACGCACACAGTTTCGCCGCCACGGCGGATCGCTCGCCGCCCCGTCCAGACGGCACGAGGGAAAAGCACACCGTCCCGGCAGCGCCCGGTGTCGAGGCGGAAGCGGTCAGCGTAAGACAATCACACGGCCGGGGCCGCAGAGCGCGGCGAGACGGAAATCTTTCGGAGTACAATCGGCCAATCGGGACGTAGCGAAGCCTGGTATCGCGCTTGACTGGGGGTCAAGAGATCCCGGGTTCGAATCCCGGCGTCCCGACCATTCCTTCCAACCTAATCTGGCGTGGGTTTTTCCACACGATCGATGACGAGGACGTCGAGCGGGGCTTTGGTTGATTCCAACTTGAGCCCGAGCTGTTCCTGCACCGCCGTGAAGATCGAAGGACCGTCGGCGAGCGGGAGCGCATCAGGGGCCGCCCCAGGCGGTTGGGTTCCGAGCTGATCCGGCGTCCACCGGAGATCCAAATCAAAGTTGCCCGTAAGCCCTGTGCGATCCTGCACGATTCGATTCACGAAGCCGGACAGCGTAGCCGCCAGGTTTGCGATCGGGATTCCACCGGCCATCAGATTGCCTCCGCTCATGGTCATGCCACAGGTGGGCCGCTGGAGGGGTGACGCGGAAGATCCCGTGGACGTGAAGCGACCGCGCGAAGCGGTGCAATCGGCCGCTGCGGTGCGAAGTTGTGGGCCGAGCTTGCCGTCGCTCCGGTTCAGGACGAGCGCGTAAATCGGAAGGTCCCTCGTCTCCGTGTGGACGACAAGCTTGAATCGATCCGCGAGCAGTCTCCGCATCATGAGCTGCATCTGCGCCGGAGAAGGGCTGCCTTCCGCCTTGGCGACGATGTCGAATCGGTCAGTGAGCCAACTCTGCCCGCCCAGGATTTGAGCGTCCCGAACCCGATAGGCGTTGATGATCAGGCTGCGTAGCGGGATGTTCGTCGCCGTATACCGACCACCCTGAATTTGCATCGCCACCCCCGGATTCCCCGCACTGGCTGTCTTGACGGACGCGACTTCGAAGGCCGGGTGCTCTGCGTCAACGGGTGGGGACTGCGCGCGGAGCGAAACCGTTGCTGGCGCCGTCACGATGACCAGGCCGACCGCCGCGCCTACGAACAGTTCTTTGATCATCCCCACATTATGCGCCCGATCCGATTCAGCGGAGGCGAGCGACGTCGAGTAACATGCGCGCGTGCCCGCCGATCTCCGACTGCCAATCCGACGCCTGCCGTCCGCTGACGGCCTCTCGTTGCCGGCTTACATGACCGACGGTGCTGCGGGGATGGATCTCCATGCCGCGGTCGGCAGCGACATGGTCATCCATCCTGGCGATGTCGGCCTCGTCCCAACCGGCCTCGAGATGGCGATTCCCAGGGGATTTGAAGGTCAGATTCGTCCGCGCTCGGGCCTTGCGGTCAAACACAGCATCTGCGTGCCCAACGCGCCGGCCACCATCGATTCGGATTATCGCGGCGAGATCCGGGTGCCGCTGATCAACCTGGGACGCACGCCGTTCACCGTCTCGCGGGGCATGCGGATCGCGCAGCTCGTCATCGCGCCCGTCGTCCGCGTGACGTGGGATGAAGTGACCCAGCTGCCGCCGACCGCGAGGGGCAGCGGCGGCTTCGGCCACTCAGGCGCCTGACACGCGAGTACGTACGAATCTGCGAGCCGGCGTGCTCTTCAGTCGTCAACGATCCAGCCGTCGCGGAGGTGGATGACGTGGCTGCCGTACGACGCATTCACTTCCGAATGCGTCACCTGAACGATCGTGGTGCCACCGTCGTTCAGCGTGCGGAACAGCTCCATGATCTCCTTGCCTTGCGCGGAGTGGAGGTTTCCTGTCGGCTCGTCGGCGAGGAGCACCTGGGGGTTGGCGATCACCGCCCGCGCGACGCCGACCAGCTGTTGCTGTCCGCCCGAGAGCTGATTCGGATAGAGGTCCTTCTTCCCGACAATCCGGAAGCGGTCGAGGATGTCAGCCACCATGCCCTGGCGATCCTTCCGGCTGACGTTCCGGTAGGACAGCGGGATCTCCAGGTTTTCGTACACCGTCAAGTTGTCGAGCAGGTGGTAGCTCTGAAAAACGAACCCGATGTGCTTCTTGTGGAGCTCGGCCCGCTGCTTCGGATTCAGGCGGTGCACGGCCTGGTCCATGAAGTAATACTCGCCGACCCAGGCGCTGTCGTGCATGCCCAGGATGTGCAGCAGCGTCGACTTGCCGGCCCCTGACGGCCCCATAATCGACACGAACTCGCCGTCCTTGATGTCCGCGTCGATCCGGCGCAGCACGTAGGTCCGCCCAACGCCGTGCGGGTAGGACTTTTCGAGGTTGCGCAGAGAGATGAGCATGGCAGCCGACTGAGCCCTGGACCCGAAACCGCTGTTACTGCGTGAGAGTAGCCATCTCCAGCGGCTCTTCGACGATGCGGCCGTCGAAGAGGTGGATGCTGCGGTCGGCGTGCCGCGCGTAGCGCGGATCGTGCGTCACCATGCAGATGGTCGCGCCGCTTTGATGCAGTTCCTTGAGCAGATCCATGACCGCTTCGCCGCTGCGCGAATCCAGGTTGCCGGTCGGCTCGTCCGCGAGCAGGATGAGCGGCTCGCCCGCGACCGCGCGCGCGACGGCGACGCGCTGCTGCTGACCGCCGGAGAGCTGGCTGGGGAGGTGCTTGGCGCGATGCGCCATCCCGACGCGCTCGAGCGCCGCCTCGACGCGCTGCTTGCGCTCGGCCGACCGCATGCCTCGATACGTCAGCGGCAGTTCCACGTTTTCGAAGACGGTGAGATCGCCAATCAGGTTAAAGCTCTGAAAGATGAATCCGATCTCGCGGTTGCGCACGCGCGCGCGTTCCGAGGCGGGCAGCTCGGCGACCGGACGGCTGTTGAGCTGATACGAGCCCTCCGACGGCGAATCGAGCAGGCCAAGGATCGACAGCAGGGTGGATTTGCCGCAGCCCGACGGTCCGGCAATGGCCACGTATTCGCCTTTGCCGATCTGGGCGTTGATGTTCGACAAGGCGTGCGTTTCCACTTCATCGGTGAGAAACACCTTCGTCACGGCGTCCAGCCTGATGAGCGGTTGCAATTCAGTCTCGGCCATCATCTTCTCCTCATTGTGCGCCCGCTATTTCAGGCGCACGCGATCAAACGCGTCCCAGGCTGACATGTCCGACAAAATGACCGCGTCGCCGACCTTGAGACCCGCCAGGACTTCCACGGTGTTGACCGAGCTGCGTCCGAGCTTCACCTGGACCCTTGTCGCCCCGCTGCCGTCGGGGTCGACTTTGAAGAGGCCGACCGTGCTTTGATCCTGGCCGAACGCCGGCCGGCCGACGTACAAGACGTCGTTGAGGCGTTCGAGCTCGATGGTGCCGTCGACGCTCAAGTCCGGAACCGCACCTTTGGGCAGCGCGTCGGGCAGCGAGACGTCAACCGTGCGCGTCCCGTTCTGCACCGACGGATCGAGACGCATCACGCGTCCGTCGACGACGCCGTTGCGCGTATCGATCGACGCCTCTTGGCCAATCTGGATGTCCTTGGCCTGCGTTTCGGCTATCTTCAATTCTGCCTTCAGCCGCAATGGATTGGCCACGCGCGCCAGGTTCGCGCCCGGAGCGACCTGCTGGCCGACTTCCACGGGCACCAGCTGCAGCATGCCGGAAAATCCGGCGCGCACCTTCAACTCGTCGAACTGCCGCTTCTTCAACATCAGCACCGCGCGCACCTGATCGAGATCCGACTGCTGGACCGCCAGGCGCGCCCGCATGGATTCGGCGCCGCTCGCCACCTGCTGCTTCGCGATGTCGTCGCGAATGGCCAGCTGCTCGGCGTCCACGCGCGCCTGTTTCAGATCGAGAGCTGAAACGAGCTGGTCCTTCGCGAGCGCTTCTTTCATCTCGGCCGCCGTCTTGGCCTTGTTGAACTCGGCCTCGATCGTCGCGGCAGACGCGCGCTGCGAGAGCTGGTCGTTCTGCACTTGCACACGAAGGTTTGCCTGCGTGGCCTCGGCGGCCTTCACCTTCAATTCGGCGTCGTGCAGCTCCTGTTCGAGTTGCGGGTTGCTGAGCTCGAGGATGACGCTGTCGGTGGTGACCGAGGTGCCGGGCCGCAGGATGATCTTGACCACCCGGCCCTGGGTTGTGGCAGGAATCCATCGAATGTCTTCCGGCACCAGCGTGCCGAGGCCCCGGACCTGCCGGAGCATGGGGCCGCGTTTCACGGTGTCGCGCCAGACCGTGGCGCCCTCGACGCTGGGCGCCGCCGGTTTGAGCCGTGAAAGTCCCAGCGTGATCAGCAGGACGGCCACCAGGCTGGCGCCGGCGATGGCCACCTGCCTGATGCGTTTTTTCCGGACGTTGGAAGGACGGGCTATATCCATGGGGGTTTGGGGTTTAGACGCAAACCCAGTCCGAAACGTTCAGCCAGTAGCTCTGTTGACTATCAACATGAGCATGCCACACGGCCTGTCAAAAGGCAATGCACACGAATCAACCAGGCCGGCGGTGGGGCCGCGGTAAATGTGCGAAAATGCACGCCGCGTGATGGACGACGACACGACGCCCGGCACGCCCGACACATCAGCCGCCGACAGGCTCGAATGGGCCCGCCTCGCCGCCGAAAAACGTTACAACGAGCTGTTCGAGCAGGCGGCCCTCGGCATCGTCATCTCGACGCCGTCCGGCACCGTCATCGCGTGCAACCCCGCCTTCGTCCGAATGGTCGGGTTCGCGTCGGTAGACGACGCGATCGGGACCAACATGGCCGATCTCTACGCGACCCCGTCCGACCGGGACGGATTCGTGGAAGAGATCCGCAGCCGGAAACAGCTCGAAAGCTACCGCGTGAAATTACGGCGCCGCGACGGCCGTCCGATCGAGACGATGACCAACGTCGTCGGTCAGTACGACGCGGCCGGCGCGCTCGTCGAGCTGCGCGGGTACCTGATCGACGTGACGGCCAGCGTCGAAGCGGAAGCCGCGGCCCTGGAACGCGAACGGCTGTTCCGCGCGGTGTTCTACGACGCGTCGGACGCGATGATGCTGCTCGACGATCGCCGCGCGATTACCGACGCGAACCCCGCGGCCGCGGCGCTTTTCGGCAAGGCGCACGGCAACCTGCTTGGCGAAGTGTTGGACACCTTCATCAGCGACGACAAAGAGTCGCTCGCGGCCAGCTGGGAGGAATTCATCGCGCTGGGCGAAGCCAATCGCGAGCACCACCTGAACGGCCACGCGAATCCGCGGATCGTCGAATGCAGCTACCGCGCCCGGGTGCAGGCGGGCCGCCATCTCTGCGTCGCCCGCGACATCACCGATCGGCGGCTGCTCGAAGAGCGGCTGGCGCAGGCGGCACGGATCGAAAGCGTCGGACGGCTGGCGGGCGGGATCGCGCACGATTTCAACAATCTCCTGACGGCAATCCTCGGCTACACCGAGCTGCTGCTGTCCCACCGTCCGCCCGACGATCCCGATCGCGCCGATCTCGAGGAAATCCAGAAGGCGGGTCACCGCGCGTCGGCGCTGACGCAGCAGTTGCTGGCGTTCGGCCGGAAACAGGTGCTGCAGCCGCGGGAGGTCGACCTCAACCGGACGCTTGCCGGCGTGACGCCGATGCTTCGGCGCGTGCTGCGCGAGGACGTCACGCTTGAGGTCGAGCCGGCACGTCGGCCGGCCGTCGTGACGATCGATCCCCATCAAATCGAACAGGCGGTCCTGAATCTCGTGCTCAATGCGCGCGACGCGCTGCCGATGGGCGGCGCGATTCAGGTTGACCTGGCGCACGTGACCCTCGCCGCCGACGACATGCCGTCGGATCGCCGCGGCGCCGCCGGCCGCTACGTGCGCCTGCGCGTCATCGACAATGGCACCGGCATCCCGTCGAAAGTGCGCGCGCATCTGTTCGAGCCGTTTTTCACGACGAAAGAACAAGGAAAGGGCACGGGCCTCGGTCTGGCGTCGGTGTACGGCATCGTCCATCAGAGCGGCGGGTTCGTCGCGGTCGATAGTCCGCCCGCCGGGGGCAGCGTGTTCACGCTGTATTTCCCGGCGATCGTCTCCGACGTCGTGGAATCGGAGGTCGTGGAATCGGAGGACGACGACCTCGCCGGCCGGGAGACCATCCTGCTGGTCGAAGACGAAGATTCGGTCCGCGTCATCGTGGGCGCGCTGCTGCGGCGGAACGGCTACCACGTGATCGAAGCCGGAACCCCGCGTGAAGCACAGGAGATCTTCGGGAAACACGCCGAGATTGATTTGCTGCTGACCGATGTCGTCATGCCCGGTATGAACGGACCAGCGCTCGCCCAGCGATGCGTCTCCGAGCGACCAGCGTTGCGAGTGCTGTTCATCTCGGGGTATGCCGACGCGGCCCCGTCCTCGGCCTTCACCGGGCCGAACGCCGGCTTCCTCGGCAAACCGTTCCTTGCCGCCGCGCTGACCACGGCGGTGCGGGAGCTTCTCGATCGGCGGACGCAGGGAGCCCCATGGTTAACGCCGTGAATGCCGTCAGCGCCGTCAGCGCCGTGAGCGCTGGCCGCGCCCGTCCGGCGCGCGTGCAGTAGGAGGAACATCGCCATGCCGATCAGCGTGCTGGTCGTCGACGATGAGGAGTCGGTCCGCAAGTTCGTCGACCGCGTCCTGCGGGAAGCCGGCTATCAGACCGTCGTCGCGTCCAGTGGCCTGGACGCCATCGAGGCGGCGTCGAAGCTCGCCTCGCTGGACGTGCTGGTGACCGACGTGATGATGCCGCAGATGGCGGGCGACGAGCTGGCGCGCCGCATGCGACAGAATCAGCCGTCGCTGAAGGTGTTGTATCTGACCGGCTTTGCCGACAATCTGTTCAAGGAAAAAGTCACGCTGTGGCAGGACGAGGCGTACCTGGACAAGCCGTGCAGCATCAAGAGTCTTCTTCAGGCCGTGTCGCTGCTCCTCTTTGGCAGCGTGGAAGCCCGGCCCGAGCAGCATTAGCCTGTCTTTCACTTGTGTGTATCGCGGTGCTGCGCGCCGCGAT
>JBGPKK010000001.1:0-134282 GCA_041485905.1 Vicinamibacteria bacterium | reverse complement strand
TACGCGTCGCGATGGACGTTTTACATCGGCGGCGATGGCCGGATTCTCGACGTCAACCGGAAGGTCAACCCGTCGACGCACGGGGCTGAGATCGTCGCGAAGTTGAAGTCGCTATCTCTTAACGTGGAGGACAGATGAACAGACCAATCATGACGGCGGCAGTGGTGATGACGGTGGCGGTCGGGTACGCGGTCGCCGGGGTGGGCCAGCGGTCCGGCCACGCGATGGAGCAGACGGTTTCGGCCGCGCCCGCGGCTGGAATGTCCGCGAGTGACCACATCGCGCACATGGCCATGGCCGGCAACGTGCACGCAGGCCACGCGATGGACGAAATCGCGTGGGCAGCCGCCCGGGCCCAGGCCGGCGCGGCCGTGAGCAACCGGAATCTGCCAGCCGATGAGATGGGCGCGCCGCAGCGTCTCGCGAGCTCAAAGCGGAAATCAGAATTCGTGAAGATCGACGTCGGCGGCATGCCGATGAGGGCCTGGGTTGTCTACCCCGATCGCCGGGACAAAGCGCCCGTCGTCGTCGTGATTCAGGAGATCTTCGGCTTGAGCGACTGGATTCGCGGCGTGGCCGATCAGCTCGCCGCTGACGGCTTCATTGCGGTCGCGCCGGATCTGCTGGCCGGCCACGGCGCAAACGGCGGCGACTCCTCGTCTCTGTCGACCACACAGGAGATGACGCAGGCGACGCTCGGGCTGGCCGCGGCCGAGATCACCGCGAAGCTGAAAGCCGCGCGCGAGTACGGCATCAAGCTGCCGGCCGCGAACGGCAAGAGCGCGAGCGTCGGTTACTGCTTCGGCGGGAATCAGAGCTTCGCGTTCGCCGTCAACGAGCCGGCGCTGAACGCGGCGGTCGTGTACTACGGCACCGCGCCAACCGACGTGGCCGCGCCCGCGCGAGGCGCCGGCGGCGGAGGTGGCGGCCGAGGCGGAGCAGGCGGACCCGGCGGTGCAGGTGCACCCGCTGCGCCGGCCGCAGGCGGCGCAGCACCAGCCGGTGGTGGCACTGGCCAGGGTCGTGGCGGCGCGCCTGCCGCGCCCTTCGTCCCTTCCGACAGACTGGCGAACATCAAGGCGCCGTTGCTGGGATTCTACGGCGGCGCGGACGCGCGCGTGAATGCGTCAATCCCCGCGACCGAGATGAAGATGAAAGAGCTTGGGAAGGTCTACGAGCCGCACATCTTCGACGGCGCCGCGCACGGATTCCTCCGGGCGCAGACGGGCAACGACGGCGCGAACATGAAAGCGACCGAGCAGGCCTGGCCGCTTACGATCGCGTGGCTGAAGAAGTACGCCTCTTAGGAATCTGGTTATCTGGTCATCTGGTTATCTGGTCATTGATTTGTTCAATGGCCAGATGACCAGGAGACCAGCCTCATTGCCGGGCCGGCGGCAAGATCAAGACCTGATGAGCTTCGATGCGAACTGGCTGCTTCTTTCTTTGATCCCGGGCGGCATCGGATCCATCTTGCTGATCTACGGCAAAAAGATGGGACGATTCCCCCAGCTTTTCGCCGGCCTGGCACTCCTCATCTACCCGTACTTCGCGACCACAATGCTATCGCTCATCGTCGTCGGCGTCGTGATCATCGTCGCCCTGTGGGTAGCCGTTCGGCTTGGGTGGTAGAACGCGGACCGATCCATTCAGCATCGTTTACGTAGGATGCCCGCGTCTGATAGGTTAGCCGCCTGCAGTCTCTTGAAAGGAGCCTCCGATGGACGTGAATCGGCGTGACTTCGTCAAGCACGCTTCGCTCTGGGTTGTCTCGTCGAGCGGCATTCTTCAGAGCGTCCGTGCGGCCGAGCCCCGGTTCGTCGTGGCCGACACACCGTTCGGAAAGATCCGCGGCGTGGACGTGCAGGGGGTGAAGACGTTCAAGGGCATCCCCTACGGCGCGACGACCGCAGGCAGAAGTCGTTTCATGCCGCCCGCCGATCCAGGCCGATGGTCTGGCGTGCGCGACGCCCTCGAGTACGGCCCCAGCGCGCCGCAACGCGATCCCGCCGCTGCACGCGGGCCGGGACGATTGACGGTCGCCGGCGATGGCCTTCCCGCCGAGAGCGAAGATTGTTTGATGCTCAATATCTGGACGCCGGCGATCAACGACGGCCGCAAGAGACCGGTGATGGTCTGGTGTCACGGCGGAGGCTTTGTCAGCGGCTCCGGATCCTCGCCGGTCACGGACGGAACAAACCTGGCCCGCCGCGGCGATGTAGTCGTCGTGTCGATCAATCACCGCCTGAACGTTCTCGGATTCACGTATCTGGGAGAACTGGGCGGGCGGGATTTCGCGTCATCGGGCGATGTCGGCATGCTCGACATCGTGCACGCCCTCAAACGGGTACGCGACAACATCGCGCAGTTTGGCGGCGATCCGAATACCGTCACGATCTTCGGTCAGTCCGGCGGCGGCCGTAAGGTCGGCACGCTGCTCGCGATGCCGCCGGCCAAGGGACTGTTCCATCGAGCGGTGATCGAGAGCGGTGCGACGATCAAGCTCGTGGAGCGCGACCAGGCGACGACGGTCGCCGAGAAACTGCTCGCGAAATTGCAGGTCGACAAGACCAGGGTCCGCGAGCTGCAGAATCTACCGGCGGCCACGATCATGGCCGCCTACTTCGCGGTCGTCAGAGACATGGCTGGCGTCGATCAAATGACCGCGGGTTTCTCACCGACCGTCGACGGCCACGTTGTGCCGCAGCATCCGTTTCATCCGACGGCGTCCTCGATATCTGCCAACGTGCCGCTGATGCTCGGCACCACGCGGACGGAACTGACGCTGCAGAGTGACGAGGCCGCGTTTTCGCTTGACGAGGACGGCATGCAGAAGCGCATCACGGATCTCCTGGGCGGCAATGCCGGCCCCGCCATCGATACCTATCGCAAGGCGAACCCGGGTGCGACCCCATCGGACATCTTTTTCCTGATTGCCAGCGATTACCGGTACAGCGCGCCGGTCATGAAAATCGCCGAGCGGCGGACCGCGCTTGGAAAAGCCCCTGTGTACTTGTACTACTTCCGGTGGGAGACGCCCGTCGACGGCGGTCGGCTCAAGTCGCCGCACACCATCGAGATCCCGTTTGCGTTCGACAACGTCAAGAGCGCCGTCCGATTGACCGGCGGCGGATCCGACGCGATGGCGCTCGCCGATAAGGTCAGCGACGCCTGGATAGCGTTCGCCCGAACTGGCAATCCGAACACGCCCAAATTGCCGCATTGGCCGGCGTTCAATCCGACCGATCGGCCGACCATGGTCTTCAACAACGTCAGCAAGGTCGTGAACGATCCCATTCGCGAACAGCGGCTGGTGATGTTCCACGCCACGAACTTGTCATGAACATTCGGCGGACCTCATAAGGTCCGCCCTACGTACCGTACGCAGGCCGGACCCTATTGGGTCCGGCGTTACGTTTTCTAGGAGATACAGATGAAACGAATAGCCATTCTCTTCATGCTGCTGATTGCCGGTTCACTGTCGCTCGCCGTCAGGGCATACCAGCAGCCGCCGGCCGCGGGCCAACCGGCGCCAAAGGTCATCGAGGTCGAGAAGCTGAAGGACAACTTCTTCGTGTTCCGGGGAAATAATGGCGGCGGCAATACCGCCGTCCTGATCGGCGCGAACGGCGTCGTGGTCGTCGACACGAAGAACCCGGGATGGGGTCAGCCGATTCTCGACAAGATCAAGGAGCTGACAACCAAACCGGTGACGATGATCATCAATACCCATACGCACGGCGATCACGTCAGCGGCAACGTCGAGTTCCCGGCGACGGTTGACATCGTCACGCATCAGAACACGAAAGTAAACATGGAGACGATGGCGCCGGCGACCGGCGTGGCTCAGCAGGGACCGCCCACGAACATCTTCAAGGTCAACAACGGAAAGGGAATGCCCAAGCGGACTTTCAAAGACAAGATGTCGCTCGGCAGCGGAAACGACCGGATCGAACTGTACTACTTCGGACGCGGCCACACCAACGGCGACGCGTGGGTCGTGTTTCCCGCGCTGCGAATCATGCACGCCGGCGACATCTTCTCGGGGAAGAACCTGCCGCTCCTCGATGCGAACAACGGCGGCAGCGGCGTCCTGATTGGGGATACGCTCGCCAAGGCGGCGGACTCGATCAAGAACGTGGACACGATCATCACCGGCCACAGTACGCAGATGACCATGAGCGATCTGCGGGAGTACGCTGCGTTCAATCGACAATTTCTGAGGGAAGTTCGAGGCGCGAAGAAGGCCGGCAAGTCCGTCGATGACGTGGCGAACACCTGGACGATGCCGGCGAAATATACCGGCTACGCAGCGGTAGTGCCGGCGCGTCTGAAAGCCAACGTGCAGGTGATTTTTGACGAGCTGAAATAGTCGGCGGGGCCGCGTCGCGGTTATACTCGAATATCCGCCACATGAAGGAGTCCCGTGTCCATACGAGCCGTCAAACGCGTCATTCAATCCAAGCCCACGCTGGAAGGCGCGGGCGTGCACCTGCGCCGCGGATTCGGCGGGGCTACGCCTGACCTCGATCCGTTTCTGCTGTTCGACGACTTTCGAAACGACAACCCCGAGGAATATCTGGCGGGGTTTCCGTGGCATCCGCACCGCGGCATCGAAACGATCACCTACGTCCTCGCCGGTGCCGTGGATCACGGCGACAGCCTCGGGAACCGTGGAACGCTCAAGGGCGGCGACGTGCAATGGATGACAGCCGGCAGCGGAATCATCCATCAGGAAATGCCCAAGGGCGACGAGCAGGGGAGGATGCACGGCTTTCAGCTGTGGGCGAACCTTCCATCGTCGCTCAAGATGACGGCGCCTCGGTATCAGGACGTCTCTGGAGCTGATGTGCCCGAAGTCACCGACGATGACGGAACCAAGGTGCGGATCGTGTGCGGCAGTTTCTGGGGCGCCACCGGTCCGGTTGACGGCATCGCGGCAGAGCCGCGGTATCTGGACGTGTCGGTGCCGCCCGGCCGACGCAAAACGCTTCCCGTCGAGCATGCGCAACACGCCTTTGCCTACATCTTCGCCGGGTCCGGCACATTTCGAAACGCATCCGATCCGCGCGAGGTCAAAACCGATCGGCTCGGAGCGACGGCGGCAGGCCCGGTGGGTCCGCTGACCGACGAAATCGGCAATCGGTCGCTCGTCGTCTTCGACAGCGGCGACGAGGTCACGGTGCAGGCGGGAGACATGGGCATCAGATTCCTGTTGGTGTCCGGCAAACCGATCGAAGAGCCCGTCGCGTGGTACGGACCGATCGTCATGAATACTGAGGAGGAGCTCCAGCAGGCTGTCTCTGAGCTTCGGCAGGGCACCTTCATCAAGAGCCGGTGAAGCCGAGGAACGTGAATGATTCCATTCATGGACCTCAAAGCGCAGTACCTCACGATCAAGGCTGAAATCGACGAAGCGATCGGGCGCGTGCTCGAGAGCGGACAGTTCGTACTCGGCGCGGAAGTCGAGGCGTTCGAACGCGACTTCGCGGCGTATGCAGGCGCCGCACACGGGATCGCGGTCGGTTCTGGAACAGCCGCACTCCACCTCGCGTTGCTGGCGGCCGGGATCGGATCGGGCGACGAGGTCATCACGGTGCCGTTTACCTTCGTCGCGACGGTCGCCACGATCTGCGACCGAGGCGCACGGCCGGTCCTCGTCGACATCGATCCGACATCCTTCACCATCGACGTCACGCAGATCGAGTCCGCGATCACTGCGCGCACCAAAGCGATTGTGCCGGTTCATCTCTACGGCCAGACCGCGGACATGGACCCGATCCGGACGATCGCCGATCGACACGGGTTGGTCGTCATCGAAGACGCGGCACAGGCGCACGGTGCGCAGTATAAAAGCCGGCCCGCCGGCAGCCTCGGTCATCTGGCGTGCTTCAGTTTCTACCCGACCAAGAACCTCGGCGCGTACGGCGAAGGCGGCCTGATTGCGACGAGCGACGATGGGTTCGCCGAGCGACTGCGTCTGCTGCGAAACTGGGGCCAGACGACCACGGATCAGCACGTGGTGGCGGGTTCTAACGAGCGCATGCACGCGCTGCAGGGCGCCATTCTGCGGGTGAAGCTCGGTCATCTGGGGGAGTGGACCGACGTGCGGCGTGAGCATGCCGCGCGTTACAACGTGCGCCTCGCGGGTGCGGACGTCACGCGGCCGGAAGAGATGTCCTACGCTCGCCACGTCTATCACCAATACGCCGTGCGCTCGCGCGAGCGCGACGCTCTGCGGGCCTCTCTCGCGGCCGACGGTATCGCGACGGGCGTTCATTATCCGACGCCGGTGCATCTGCAGCCCGCGTACGCCGGTCTCGGGTACAAACGGGGCGCGTTCCCGGTGTCGGAGCGCGCCTCGGCGGAAGTGTTGTCGTTGCCCGTTTTTCCGGAGCTCACCACCGAGCAAATCGACACCGTGGCCGCCGCTGTTCGAGCGGCTGTTGCGATGGCCTAGCCGCGCGACGACATCATCGGCCTGATCGACGTACAATAGCGGCATGCCCTATCCAGAGTTTTTCGTCGCCCCGATGCGGGAAGAACTGACGCGGCTGGGCGTGCGCGAGCTGCGCGCCGCCGCGGATGTTGATGCCGCCGTTGCCGGTACCGCCGGCACCCTCATGATCGTCGTCAATTCGGTGTGCGGGTGCGCAGCTGGTAAAGCGAGACCAGGAATAGCGCTCGCGCTCGGCCGCCCGGTCCGGCCCGACGTCGTCGGCACCGTCTTCGCGGGCGCCGATGTCGAGGCGACCGATCGCGCGCGCGGTTACTTCACCGGCCACGCGCCATCGTCGCCGTCGATCGCGCTGTTGCAGCAGGGCAAGCTGGTCTACATGCTCGAGCGCAGCCAGATTGAGAACCGGGATGCCCACCAGATCGCGGAAGAGCTCACGACCGCGTTCGAGAAGTTCTGCGGAATCCCGGCACCCACCCGTTAACCCGCACCGACGCCCGGCCGCTGTTGGGTCGGTACGTCAGCAGCCAGCCGGCGTTCGAGTCGGGCAATTTCGCTCGGCTGCAGTCGGAAAAGGCCCAGCTCCGTCTCCATAAGCTCGGGCGCGGTCATTTGTGGCCGCATCAGGCCCGCCGGCGCATGCGCGTTGGACCGCAGCAGGTAGTGGCCGATTTCGTGCGCCGCGCTTCGGCCGAGCGCCTGCGCCATGAATCGGCGTTGCAACGGCACAGACAGCTCATCGATCCGTCGTCCTCGCCACATGCCGCGGCTCATCAGATTTCTCGCCGCTTCCACTGACACCGTCACTGTCTTCGCCGGTCGACCGCCGACGAATTCGATCCACCCCAATGCCGCTCGGTTCGACGACCGATCCGTTCGCGGGCGATCCGCGATCACGAGCAGGAGATCATCGTCGTACCCGGAGATGCCCGCGCTGTCGGCATCCGCGAAATCAATGTCGGCATACGGGCGCCAGATCTCGCGCACTTCATTGATCACGTCCGCCATCCTGATGCCACGGATCGGCCCCTGCGAACTGGTTCTGACAAGCACACGCGGCCGTGGGGCGATCGGAGACGGGACGTTGATCAGAGCGAGCACGAGTGAGGCGAGCACCATCGTGAACCTCCCAGCGCGCATCTTGTGGGTGACGGTCGACTGGAGCCAACACGAATGGGATGAACGCCCCTTAGTCCGCGTCCAACGGTGGGGCGGTGGGGAAGAATGCCTGGCGAGCAGGCTCGCCATAAAACTTGCGGCTCCCCTGGGGCGTCTAATGTCGTGGAACGACGCGCCGAGACGGCCACGTTCCGGGACGAATCGCCGTGAGAAAGACCACCAACGGCGCCTTCGCTGGGACGAGCAGCGGTCCGGTGGTGACGAGCAGCGGATACATCGCGGCCGGCGGTCTTGACGTGGACTTTCGGATGAACCGATAGTGCTCTATGGCTGAACGCCTCAAGGTCCCCGCACGGCCGCTGTTCGTCATCGCGACGGCGTTCGGGTTGTCATCAGCGGGCCAGGCGTTCTGGCTCCAGCGGCTCGGCGGCGAGCACGCCTTGCCGCATCTGGCGATCCGCGTCGTGGCGCTGAATCTCGTGTACTGGTATGTGCCCGCGCTGCTTGCGCCGACGATCATGGCCATCGCGCAGCGCTATCAACTCGGGCGCGTCCGGTTCCGCGTTCAGGTGTTCATCCATGTCCCCGGCGCGCTCACGTATTCCTTCGTCCACACGGCAGCCATGCTGGCCACGCGGGCGCTGCTCATGCTCGTCTTTGGTTTGCCGCTGGCCTCGTCGGCCGGCTGGTGGGCCGATGCCCGCGTGCACTACCTGACGCAGCTCGACTGGCTGTTGATGACCTATCTCTTCCTGGTCGGCCTCGCGCACACGCTCGTCTATCGGCGCGAATCCGAGGCGCGCGCGCTGGCCGCCGCTCATCTCGAAACGCGGCTCGTCGAGGCGCAGCTGCAGGCGCTGCAACGGCAGCTCCACCCCCATTTTCTGTTCAACACGCTGAACACGATCGCCGGCCTGATGCGGACGAACGTGAATGCCGCGGACCTCATGATCGATCGATTGGGCGATCTGCTTCGGATGACGCTCGACACCTCAGGCCCGCAGCAGGTGCCGCTGAAGCAGGAGCTCGACGTCCTGCAGAAGTACCTCGAGATCGAGCAAACGCGCTTCGAGAGCCGCCTGAGTATCGCCATGCACATCGACTTCGAGACCCTCGACGCCCGGGTGCCGAACCTTCTGCTGCAGCCGCTCGTGGAAAACGCAATCCGTCACGGGATCGCGCCCCACGCACGTCCCGGCTGGATCGCCATCCACGCCGCCCGCGAAGGCCGGCGCTTGCGGATCGAGATTCGCGACAGCGGCAACGGTCTGCCGCCCGATCGTCTGATGGCGCTCAACCGCGGCGTCGGCCTCGGCAACACGCGTGCGCGCCTGGATCATCTGTACCCGTCGACGCACCAATTCGCATTCTCCAATCTCGACGACGGCTTCTGTGTGACCGTGAGCATCCCCTTCGAGGTTGACGCGCCCGCGGGGCGCGTCGAGGTCCTACACGCGGGTGTCGCATGACGAAAATTCGCACGCTCATCGTTGACGACGAGCCGGTAGCGCGGGCGCGCGTGCTGGCGCTGCTGGGCGAGGAGCCCGACATCGAGGTTGTGGGCGAATGTGTCAGCGGGCAGCAGGCGGTCTCTGCCATCGCGGACACCGCGCCGGATCTGATCTTTCTGGATGTCCAGATGCCCGAGATGGACGGGTTCGAGCTGGCGCGCGCGCTCGGGCCGGACCGGATGCCGGCCGTCGTGTTCGTGACGGCCTTCGACCAGTACGCGCTGCGCGCCTTCGAGATCCACGCGCTCGACTACCTGCTCAAGCCGTTCAGCGCCCAGCGCTTCAAGTCGGCGCTGTCCCACGCGCGGGATCAACTGGCCCAGCGCCAGGCGACCACGCTCGGACGGCAGCTTCTCGCCTGGCTGCCAGACATTCGCAGGCGCGACGCCAGCGCGGATCGCCTCGTCGTCAAATCGAGCGGCCGCGTGTACTTCGTCCGCACCGCCGACATCGACTGGTGCGAGGCGGCCGGCAACTACGTGTGCCTCCATGTCGGCCCCCAGTCGCATCTGCTCCGGGAGACGATGAACCAACTCGAATCCGATCTGGATCCGCACCAATTCGTCCGGATTCATCGGTGCACTATTGTGAACGTGGACCGCATTCAGGAGCTGCGATCGTCGTTTGGCGGCGAGCATGTCGTCCTGCTGCGCAGTGGCACCCGCCTGACCCTGAGCCGGGGATACCGAGACACGCTGCAGGCCCGTCTCGGGAAGTCCTTCTGATTTCTTGACGGCGGCCCCGGCCCCGGCGGTCTATGATGACTTTGTATCCCCATGCGCCGCGCTGTTCTGGTCCTGATGATCGCCGTGTCGCTGTTGGCCGCGCTGCCCTTGCGCGCCGACGACCTGCTCCTCGATCGCTTCAGGGACTACGTCGAATCGCTGCGCACGCAGGCGGGCATTCCCGGTCTGGCCGCCGCCATCGTCGGCAACAACGACATCGTCTGGGAGCGCGCGTTCGGCCGGCAGGACATCGAGCGGTCGATCGCGACCAGGACCGACACGCCCTTCCATCTCGATGGCCTGACGCAGATGTTTACGGCGTCGCTGGTGCTGCGCTGCGTCGAGGAAGGACGCCTGTCGCTCGACGACCGCATCGGGCAGTACAAACCCTCGAGCCTCGAGCCGAATGCGACGCTGCGACAACTTCTCAGTCACACCTCCGGCCCGGCGGACGCACCCGTCTTCACGTACCGTCCAGAGCGGCTCGATCCACTGAAAGCCGCGGTCAGAGCGTGCACGGGAGACTCGTACCGCGAAACGCTTGCGAACCTGCTCGTTCGCCTGGCGATGACCGACTCGGTGCCCGGTCCCGACATCATTCATCCGGAGTCGCTCACGGAAGGCATCCCCGATGCGCCGGCGGTCGAACGGTATACGAAGGTCCTCGATCGGCTCGCGACCCCGTATGCCGTGGATTCGCAGCGGCGTGCGTCCCCGTCGCAATACACGGCGACGACGATCACGCCGGCCACCGGCCTGATCTCCACGGTGCGGGATCTCGCGCAGTTCCAATTGGCGCTCAGGAACGGCGTCCTGCTGCGCGCTGAAACGCTGGCGCTCGCCTGGCAGGCGCCGATCGACCGCGACGGCCAGCGGCTGCCGCACGGTCTCGGCTGGTTCGTGCAGAGCTATAACGGCGAGACAGTGGTCTGGCAGTTCGGCGTCGGCGACAACGGTTCTTCGTCGCTCGTGGTGACCGTGCCGACGCGCGGGCTCACGCTGATCCTGCTGGCGAACAGCACCGGCCTCGCGAAGCCGTTCGCGCTGTCAGCGGGCGATTTGACCGTGTCGCCGTTCGGGCGGTTGTTTCTGGGGCTGTTTGTCCGGTAGACGCGCCGCGATGCCCAAGCCAGCCAGACTGCTGACGCTCGCGCTGCTCCTGCTTGCGCCGGCGCAGGCGTCGGCCGAATGGCAGATCAGGCCGTTTCTCGGTGTGAGCTTCGGGGGCAGCACAACGTTCGTCGATTACGACGAGGCCGCGGGCAGCCCGAAGATCGTCTTTGGCGTGAGCGGGGGGAGGCTCGGCGAGGTGTTTGGCATCGATGCAGACGTCGGCTACACGCCGGGATTCTTCTCAAGCGATCGGCACCTGGTCGCGGGGAGCAGCGTGACGACGGTCACCGGCAACATCGTCATCGCACTGCCGCGGCGCCTGGTGCAATACACGCTCCGCCCGTACTTCGTTGGCGGCGGGGGCTTTATCCACGCGCGCATCGATCCGGCGAACGGCGGCTCCGGTTTGCAGGTGTTGAGTACGCTCCCGGCGATGGATGTCTGCGGCGGGGTGACCGGATTTCTGTCGCCGCGGATTGGGCTCAACTGGGACATCCGGTGCTTCCGCAGCGTTGGCACCGGGCAGGAGCGCGGGTTCAGCTTTGAGCCGGAGCAACTCTCTTTCTGGCGCGCCAATATGGCGCTGGCGATTCGGTACTAAGCGTACTAAGATAGGGCCGCGATGAACCGCAGACTGTGCATCTGGTGCATGATCGGACTCCTGGCAGCGGGCGCCGTTGCCCGAGCCGCCGAGAGCCTGCGGATCGTGCCCATCGTGAGCGGCGACAAGGTGGTTGTCTCATTCGAGCTTGCCGACGCGTTCACCGACGAAGTGCGTGAAACGATTGCGAGCGGGCTGCGGACGTCGTTCACCTACGATATCGAGCTGCGCATGGTCGTTCCGGTCTGGGTCGACCCGACGATCTGCACCGCGGTCGTCACCGCGACCGACCAGTACGACAACCTGACCAGACGTCACAGTCTCTCGCGCACGATTGACGGCCGCGTCGACGAAGCGTCGGTCACCGAAGACGCCTCGGTGGTCAAACGATGGTTGACGACGTCGAGTCGGCTGCCGCTGTGCCAGACGTCGAAGCTCGACTCGAGCCGCGATTACTACGTGCGCATCAGCGCGAGAACGCGGCCGCGCGGCGGTTCTCTCCTCGGCTGGGCCAACACCATCTCCGGCCAGGCGAAGTTCACATTCATTCCGTAAAAGCGGGGCCCGACCCGCTTCCCGCGCGTGAGATGGCCACTATCCTTTCGAGTATTCCCGCCGGCCAGAAGGTCGGCATCGCGTTCTCCGGCGGGCTCGATACCAGCGCCGCTCTGCACTGGATGCGCGCGAAAGGCGCAATTCCGTACGCCTACACGGCCAATCTAGGCCAGCCCGACGAAACGGACTACGACGAGATCCCGCGCCGGGCCCTGCAATATGGCGCGGAGAAAGCGCGGCTTATCGATTGCCGGAGCCTCTTGGTGTCCGAGGGGCTCGCCGCGCTCCAGTGTGGGGCATTCCACATCTCAACGGCCGGCGTCCCGTACTTCAACACGACGCCGCTCGGCCGCGCCGTGACCGGCACCATGCTCGTCATCGCCATGAGGGAAGACGACGTCCACATCTGGGGCGACGGCAGCACGTTCAAAGGCAACGATATCGAGCGCTTCTATCGATACGGTCTGCTGGCGAATCCTCATCTCCGGATCTACAAGCCGTGGCTCGATCAGACCTTCATCGACGAACTGGGCGGGCGGAAGGAGATGTCCGAGTACATGCGGCGGGCCGGCTTCGCCTATCGAATGAGCGCCGAAAAAGCCTACTCGACCGACTCGAACATCCTCGGGGCGACGCATGAGGCGAAGGATCTGGAGCGCCTCGACACCGGAATCACGATCGTCGAGCCGATTATGGGCGTGCCGTTCTGGCGACAGGAAACGGCGATTGGGCCCGAAGCCGTCACGATCGGCTTCGACGAAGGGCAACCGGTCCGGTTGAACGCGACGTCCTATCAGGATCCGGTGCAGCTCATGCTGGACGCGAACGCCATCGGTGGACGCCACGGCATCGGCATGAGCGATCAGATCGAAAACCGGATCATCGAAGCCAAGAGCCGCGGCATTTACGAGGCGCCGGGGATGGCGCTGCTGTTCGCGGCCTACGAGCGTCTGCTCACCGGCATTCACAACGAGGACACCATCGAGCAATATCGAGACAACGGGCGCCGCCTGGGCCGCTTGCTCTATCAGGGCCGCTGGTTCGATCCGCAGGCGATGATGCTGCGCGACACCGCGCAGCGGTGGGTGGCTCGGATGATCACGGGCGAGGTGACGCTCGAACTGCGCCGCGGCAACGATTACTCGATCCTCGACACCCGCAGCCCGAATCTCACGTACAAGCCCGAGCGGCTGACGATGGAGAAGGGCGAGTCGGCGTTCACACCGCAGGATCGCATCGGTCAATTGACGATGCGGAACCTCGATATCATCGACACGCGCGAGAAGCTGATCAGCTATGTGAAGACTGGACTGCTTTCGCCGTCTCTGAGCTCCGCGCTCCCGCAGCTCCCGACGCGTGCCAGAGAGGCCTCGCCGATCGCATCGGCCAGCGATCCAACCACGCGAAAAAAAGATTAAAGTGAGCGGCTGGTGAGACTGTCGGAGCGCGTCACCCCCATCGGCGCGGTGCTCGGCGTGTTATCGACCTTGGTGTGTTGTCTGCCGCTCGGTTTCGCCGGTGCCGTGGGAGCGGCGGGCCTCGGCGCCGTGATCGCCCCATTCCGCCCGTGGTTGATCGGCCTCTCCCTGGTGCTTCTGGGTGTCGGATTCATGCAAGTCTATCGGCGCCCGCCGAGCTGCGAGCGCCGGAGCACAACACACGTCGTGATCCTGTGGGGGTGTGCAATTGTCGTCGCGGTGGTGCTGCTGCTTCCGCAATTACTCCCGAGCCTGCTCGCCGACTGGTTGGGTTAGGATGGCGCCGTGACTAACCGTCGAAAAGCCGTCGTCATCGGCGTTCCGGTGCTGCTCGTGGCGCTTGCGGGTTGGTATGACGTCGGGGGTCACGCGACGCCAGCGGGCCAGCCACAACTCGCGACGCTCGCCCCGGAGTCGTTCAGCCTCAAAGCGGAGTTCAACCGCGCAGCGGATCGCGTTCGCCTCGTCGTGTTATTGTCGCCTACCTGAACGACGTGTCTGCGGGGGGCCTCCGCAGTCGAACGGATCCTGAGCAAGCACCCCAGCGCGCCCGTCACCGTCTTCGCGATCTGGGAGCCCATGCTGCCGACGGACTGGTTCAAGCCATTCACACCAGTTCTGGCGCGGCTGTCTGACTCTCGGGTCCGTCAGTTCTGGGACGACAACCACCTCCTCGGAAAGCAGATGGTGGCGGATGCCCGGGAACCGCAGCCCCACCCCGACTGCTGCGAGCAGGCCGGCGCGTTGTGGGACGTGGCGGCGGTCTATCCGCGGGGTACAACCTGGACGAGCCGGCTGCCACCGGCCGTCTTCCTGAATGGTCCGATCGTTGATTTCGAGGCGGCACTGCAGGACAAACTGACCGCGGTGCTCAATCAGTAGTGGAGGATTGGACGGCGTCCATGAGGCAAAGCCGCCCGCTCACTTGCGGAGAGGCCCCGAATACTGCTCGATCGGCGGCGTGCCGTACGTGTGGAAGCTGTCGGTCGTCTTGAGTCCCCACGCCTGACCTTTTTTCCGTTCGGTTTCCGTCCACACGACCGGCTGCCAGTCGGGGGCCAGCATCAGCCGCGCCCCGGCGCTGTCCACTTCCACGCGGTTGCCGCCGGGCTCGTACACGTAGAGAAAAAACGTCTGCTGCACGGCATGCTTGTGCGGTCCGGTCTCGATGTAGACGCCGTTCTCCAGGAAAATGTCGGCCGCGCGCAGGATCTCCTCGCGGCTGTCGAGGGCGTAGGTGAGATGGTGGAAGCGCCCGCGCGCTCCGTAATGATCGGATGTGAACGCGAGATCGTAGGTCTTGTTGTTGGTCGTCATCCAGGCGCCGGCTTCCTGTTTGTTGTCGAGCACGATCATCTCGGTGGTCCGCATGCCCACGACGTCTTCCATGAAGTGACGCAGCGCGGCGACGTCGGAGGTCAACAGGTTGAGATGGTCGATCCGGCGGACGTTGATCCCGCGTGCCGGAAACCGCTGTGCCTGATTTTTCAGCGACGGCTTCAGCTCGGGCGGCGGCGCGTACCACTCGGTTTCGTAATAGATTTCCATGTTGTGATCGTCGGTCGTCGTGAACGCATAGGCGGGTCCGTGTCCGAGGTCTCCGTCGGTCCATCCCTTGCCCAGGCCGGACGCCTCGACGATCGCGACGCGCCGCTCGAGCGCCTCGGGGCTCGTCGCGCGAAATGCCATGTGCCCCATGCCCGCGACCTTTGATGCGGTCAGCTTCAGCGTATGGCGCTCGTAGTCGTCCCAGCCGCGCAGATAGACGGAGTCGCCCTGCCGGCCGCTCTCGGTCATGCCGAGGACGTCAGTAAAAAACCGGAGACTGTCCGCCGGCTTCGGCGTGAGCAGCTCGACGTGCGCCAGGTGGGCGAGATCGAAAGAGCGAAGCGTCGATTTCACCGGATCAACCATTCGAACGCTTCTCGGGCGACCGGTTCGGGCACGGCGTGCGGACCGTCGAATTCCCGGAAGGTCACGGTGTACCCGGCGCTCTTCAACCGCGGCACGATGCGGCGGCTGGTGACATCGATCGGCAGCACCTGATCCTCTGTGCCGTGCGAGAGGAAGATCGGCGGCCGGCCGATTGGCGGCGCCGGCGTGATGAATCCCGGCGAGAAGGCGATCAGGTGCGTGAACAGATCCCCGTTGGGGATGCCGAGCGAGAGAGCATACGAGGCGCCGTCCGAAAAACCGCCGATGGCAAGGCGCGCGGGGTTCACGGCCACGCGCTGAAAGGTATACCGCAGCGCTCGGTCGATAAACGCCACGTCTGGTCCAAAGCCGCCGCCGACGGCATCCCAGGTCGTGCCTCGCGACTCGGGCACGAGGACAGCGATCCCGAGCTCCTCGGCCAGTGGGAACGTGAAGCTCAAGCTCGCGCTGCGCGCGCTTCCGCCCGCGCCGTGCAGCATCACCAGGAGCGGCACGGACGGCTGGGACGCGATGCGGTTCGGGACGTACAGCGTGCCGTCGCGGCCGGCGTTCAGGCCGAGACGGTGCTCGCCCGGCTGAATGGCGATCGTCGGTGTCGTTGATGTTGTTGATGCCCGCGGCCGCGCCGAGAGACGGCCGTCAGCCGACGCGGCGCCTGGACCGATCGCCCACCAGCAGCCGAGCGCGACGACACCGGCCGCCAGGCCGAACCATGTGCGTGTCACACCTTCCTCTGTCTCTATCAGTTATTTGCCGTCGAGCGTTCGCCTTCGCGCACCGCCTTCAACGCCAGGCGCTCCTCGCGGTTGGGATCGTTGACCACCTTGCACTCGTTCCCCAGGATCATCGTCGGCCTGTCGGTGGTGTTGAACGCGGGCCACTGGGGCAGGTCCGGATGATTCGGATTGCCGGTGCGTGCGAACGCGGCCCACGCGGCGCTCATCTTGTGGGCGAGCGCGTAGCGTTCCTGCCCGGACCCGGTCATCGAGGCGGCGATATCGATGTTGTAGAACGCGAACGGGATGTCGAGCGTGTGATACGCCTTCATCTGTCCCTTGTGAACCGGAGACCGCCAGTTGAAGTAATAGAGGTAGTCGGCCGCTTTGCCCTGCGCGGACTTCAGCTCGGCCAACGTCTGCGCATTGGCCCGGCGCGTGTTATCGGCGTTCATAATCAACCACACATCGGTGTTGCTGATTCCGGGGTGCGTCCGGCGATAGAGCGCGACGAGCTCTTTGGCTTTCGCCTCGTTGTCGCGCGCGATTCGCTTGACCCGCGTCAGCATCTCGGCCTCGGGCATCTCCAGCGGCGGCGGCGGATCGCTCCACGCGTCTTCGGTCTCGACCGACCCCTGCATCAGCGGCACGGTGGCGGAAAATTCCGGCGCGTCGGGCGTCCACTGATCGCGCGGCAGCGACGTGCCGTCGACGACCGGTCCGCTCGCAAGCCCTGCGATCGCAGGCTGGCGGTAGAACGCGTCCTGCAGCTGATTGAACGACATCTTCTGCAGTTGATCGAGCTGATTGGCTTTCAGCCCGAGCTTCGAAAGGAACTGCTCGGCAGCCTTCGTCGCGGTGTCGCGCGTCGCGCCGCGCAGTGCCGAACCGCTCTGCGCAATCGCGCGATGGAAGAGTCCCCGGGCCGACGGCATGGCCATCGCCGTGGTCACTTTTCCACCCCCGCCCGACTGCCCGAAGATCGTCACATTCGAGGGGTTGCCGCCAAACGCGGCGATGTTGTCCTTGATCCATCCGAGCACGGCAACGACGTCCTGCATGCCGACGTTGCTGGAGTGTGCCCATTGCTCGCCGCCCAGATCCGCGAGATGCAGAAAGCCGAACAGGTTGAGCCGGTGATTCACCGACACGACGACGACATCTTCCTTGCGGGCCAGGTTCGTACCGTCGTAGAGGAGCCAGTTGCCCGATCCGCCCGCGAATCCGCCGCCGTGCAGCCAGACCATCACGGGTCGGTTGCCGTTGCCGAGGCCGGACGAGAAGATATTGATGCTCAGGCAGTCTTCACCCATCGGCTCGCGCCGATCCAGCGACCATACTTCCGAAATCGGGCCGTCAGGGTCCTGAGGCGCCCGCTCCCTGACCTGGAACGCGTCGCGCACGCCCGTCCAGGACGCCGGCTTCACCGGAGGCATGAAACGGTTGACGCCCGCCGTCGAGGCGCCGTACTGCACGCCCCAAAATTGATTGACGCCGTACCGGACGAGGCCGCGAAACTTTCCAGCGGTGGTCGATACGGACGCGGTCGTCGGCAAGCCTTTGGCATCCTGCGCCAGCATCCGCGCGCCGGCCACGAAGACGCCCGCCGTCGCCCACGCGCCGCGGCCCAGAAACGAACGCCGATCCATCGTCATGCCGTCATATGTCATCCGTCACCCTTGTCGCAGACTTCAGACTTCGAACCTGAGACTTGATCTCGCAAGCGGCTCTTACGCACTCCGCCAGGCAAACGGCGCGTACTGTCCGTTGTTGCCCCCGCTCACATCGTCCCAGGAGAGACCGAGCGCGTGCACGTGGCTCTTCGATGCGTGGGCGAGCGCAAAGCGATCCGCGGCCGGATGGCCGGTGTGGTCGAGGTGGAGTGGTTCAGTGGCGTTGGGATTGATCCCCTTCGCGCCCTCAGCGGCCATGTCGACGAGGCTCGAGGCCTTGACCGACCACGTGAAACCGCTGCGGTTGAACTTTATCGGTGCGGACTCCACGCCGAGAAATTTTCCGATCAGACCTGAAAGCGCCGCCATGGGACCGCCGGCCGCACCGCTCGCGATCGCGGTGATCGCGTCGCGCTGCTCGGCGCTGGCCCGATCGTCGATGACGAGGCCGACCGACCAGTTGCCCTTGCCCATCGCTTCGGGCGTCAATCCCAGCACGATGAATCCGAGTCCGTCCAGCGAGACCGTGCCGTGGGCGCCGCGATCGATCTGGAACGCCATCGCGAACGTGCACGACCCTTTGGTAGGGGTGACCGCCATTTGTGCCGGGAGGCAGGCGCACACGAAGTCGCAACTGCACGTTTCGTAATACTGCCCGTTGAGCCGCCACGTCACCGTTGTCATGGGCCTATAATACAGCGCGATAAGCGGCACCGCCGCAAAAGGAGATAGACATGAGCAGGCGTCGTTCCATGGGCGCGCTGACACCGATAATCGCTGTCGTTTTTCTTGCGGCCCAGTCAGTAATGATGGCCGGTCAGGCGCCGAAGCCCGCCGCGAAGGCGGGCGTGCTTGCATCGCCGAAGCCGGCGCAGCCGGCGAAGGCGTGGACGCCGCCACGGACCCCGTGGGGCGATCCGGACGTGTCCGGCAATTTCACCAACAAAGACGAACAGGGCGTTCCCTTCGAACGCCCCGCGGAATTCGCCGGGCGACAGACGATCACCGACGAAGAATTTGCGGCCCGCGCCACTCGGATTCAACAGCAGCTCGCCACCGACAACGCGGAGTTCGACATCGCGACGGCCGACACGCGCAACGCGGGCGCGGTCGGGTCGGCCACGTCGCCTCCTCCGCACTGGCTCGATCGGCCGAAGCCCAGCCGCCGGACGTCGATGGTCGTCGATCCTCCGGACGGAAGAATCCCGCCGCAGACGGCCGAAGGCCAAAAGCGGGCGGCGGAGCGTGCGGCGGCTCGCGCGCAGGCGCGCAGCGGTCGTGGTCCGGCCGATTCTTATGAAGACCGGAGCCTGTACGATCGCTGCATTACGCGCGGTCTGCCCGGCTCGATGATGCCGGCCATTTACGGCAACTCGTATCAGATCGTACAAGGACCGGGTTGGGTGGGGGATTCGTTACGAGATGATCCATGAGATTCGCGTGATCCCGCTCGACGCGCGCACGCACGTCGGATCGCAGATCCGCTCGTACATGGGCGACCCCCGCGGTCACTGGGAAGGCAACGCTCTCGTCGTCGAGACGACGAATTTCAGGGACGAGGCGGCGTACCGCGGCGCCAACCCGCAAACCGTCCGCTTGATCGAACGCTTCACGCCGGTAGCGCCGGACACGGTTGAGTGGTCCGTCACCGTCGACGATTCAACCACGTGGGCGAGACCGTGGACGTTCGCGATGAATTTGACGAAGGACGATACGCAGCCCGTGTTTGAATACGCCTGCCACGAAGGCAACTACGCGATGAAGAACATCCTGACCGGTGCGAGGGCGGAAGAAAAAGCGGGACGACCCGTGACCGGCGGCGGTGAAGGCGAGAGGTAGCCGGACCCCACGTACGAGGACACTTCAACATGACGAAAGGACCAGACGTATGCGACGTGCAGCTGCGACTCTCGGTGTCATTCTGCTATCAGCGGCGGTCGGATCGGTGGCCGCGCAAGCGCCCGCAGGGGCTCAAGGCGCGGGCGGCGGCGGTCAACGCGGCGGCGGCCGCGGGCCACAGCCTCCCGGCCTGGCGTTGACGACGACGGCGTTTCCCGACGGCAGCGAAGTGCCCACGAAATACACGTCGGCTGATCCGAATGCGGTGTCGCCCAAGCTCGAATGGACCAACGTGCCGATGGGCACGGTCACTTTCGCGCTGATCATGCACGATCCCGATGTGGCGCTTCAGAAGAAGCTCGACGACGTGCTCCACTGGATGGTGTTCAACATTCCGGGCACGGCCCGCGAGTTGCCGGAAGGCATGGCCGCGACTGCGCAGATGCCGGACGGAACGATCCAGGCGAAGAACCTCCGCGGTGCGGCGGGCTACATGGGACCCGGGGCGCCAGCCGGACCGCACCATCACTACACATGGGAGCTGTACGCGCTGGACACGAAGCTCGAGCTCGGCGTCGACGCGACCCGCGCCGATGTGCTGAAGGCGATCGACGGTCATATCCTGGGCAAAGGCGTCCTCGTGGGTCGGTACCATCGATAGGTAATGCACGATGCACAATGCGGAATGCATTGTGCGTTTTTGCGTTGTGCATTGCGATGAGCGGAGAGTGGGTCGAGCTCGGCGTCGGCGAGCACACGATGCGTGCGTGGGTGGCGCGGCCAGAAGGCGCGCCCGCCACGCGCGGATTGCTCGTGTTTCAAGAGGCCTTCGGCGTCAACGCGCACATCCGTGATGTCACCGAGCGCTTCGCCGAGTCGGGGTTCGTGGCCATCTCACCGGATCTCTTTCACCGGACGGCTCCCGGCTTCGAGGGGAGCTACACCGATTTCTCCAGCGCGATGCCGCATCTGCAGGCGATCACCGTGGAGGGTCTCGAGGCGGACGTGCGCGCGGCGTTCGGATGGCTCGAGCGTGCTGGCGTCGCTGGCAACACGGCCGCCGTCGGGTATTGCCTCGGCGGACGGGTTGCGTTCGTCGCGAACTCGACCGTGCCCCTCAAAGCTGCGGCGTCGTACTACGGCGGACTCATTCCGCCGCTGCTCGGCCGCGCCGAACGGTTGTCTGGGCCGATGCTGTTTTTCTGGGGCGGACTCGATCACCACATTTCTGAAGCGCAGCGCCAGGCCGTGGTCGCAGGCGTCGGCGGCGCCAACAAACCGTTCGTCGACGTGACATTCTCGGACGCCGACCACGGCTTCTTCTGCGACGCGCGCGCGAGCTATCAACCGGCCGCCGCCGCGCAGGCCTGGAGTCTTACGCAGACGTTCCTCGACACGTACTGTCCACGGTAACATCTAGTCATCTGGTTATCTGGTCATTTGGTCATTGATTGTTTCAATGGCTGAATCAATGACGAGATGACCAGATGACCAAATGACCAGATTCGAGAGATTTCTCGCCGCCCATCCCGAGTACGCCGCCACGCACGCGCTCGACCGACTGCGCGCGTCAGAGTACGCCCGGCTCGACCTGCAGCGGCACATCTACCTCGATTACACGGGAGGCGGTCTCTACGCGGCGTCGCAGGTCCGCGAGCACGAGGCGATGCTGGGCGGCCAGGTCTTCGGCAACCCGCATTCAGCGAGTCTCTGCTCGACCGCGACCACGAACCTGGTCGAGCAGACGCGCCGCGCCGTGCTGGCGTACTTCAACGCGCCACGCGACGAGTACACCGCAGTTTTCACACAAAACGCCACCGGCGCCCTCAAGCTGGCCGGCGAGTCGTACCCCTTCGCCGAAGGCGGCCGGTTCCTCCTCACCTTTGACAATCACAACTCGGTCAACGGCATCCGCGAGTTCGCCCGCTCGAAGGGCGCGTTCGTCGAGTACGCGCCGATCATGGTTCCCGATCTTCGTATCGATGGGGCTCGCCTCGACGCCCTACTCGATGAGGCGGATCCACAACACGCCAATCTGTTTGCGTTCCCGGCGCAATCCAATTTCTCAGGCGTGAAGCATCCGCTGGAACTGATCGAGCGGGCGCAGCGCAAGGGGTGGGATGTCCTGCTGGACGCCGCCGCGTTCGTTCCGACCAACCGGCTCGATCTGTCCGCCGTCCAGCCCGACTTCGTGGCGGTGTCGTTTTACAAGATGTTCGGATATCCCACCGGCGTGGGATGTCTGATCATTCGCCACGCCGTCCTGCCGAAGCTGAAGCGTCCGTGGTTCGCCGGCGGCACCGTCAACTTCGCGACCGTGCAGGGACAGAGGCACATCCTCGCGCCGAGGGAGGCCGGCTTCGAAGACGGCACGCTCAATTACCTCAGTGTCCCGGCGGTGGCGATCGGACTCCGTCACCTGGAGCGCATCGGCATCGACCTCGTCCACACGCGTGTCGAGTGCCTCACCGCGTGGCTGTTGAGCGAAATGCTGGAGATGCGCCATACCAACGGCCGGCACATGGTGCGCATTTATGGTCCGACCACGACCCTCATGCGCGGTGGCACGATCACCTTCAACTTTTACGATCCGGACGGTCATCTGATCGATTACCGGCGCGTGGAAGAGCTCGCCAGCGAGCGCCGAATCTCATTGAGGACCGGGTGCTTCTGCAACCCCGGCGCGGGCGAGGCGGCGGAAGGACTGACCGAGAGCGACATGCTCGCCGGCCTCGAAGCGGGAGTCGACATGACCCTCCCGCGCTTTCTTCAGGTGATCGAGCATCGCGGCGGCAAGAGCGCCGGCGCGATCCGCGTGTCGCTCGGGATGGTCAGCAATTTCGACGATGTCGATGCGTTCCTGGAGTTCGCTTCCGGATTCCGCGACGAGACGCATCTGACCATCGGCGGTGTGACGTTCGACATCGACTCCTGCCGGGTCATCCGCGACGGCAGCTGATCGCCGATCAGCGCGGTTTGGCGGTGGTCGACGGAACAGGGTTGTCCGCTTCCCGACTCGTTCTCTTCGCGCCGATATGATCGGCCAGCTGATCGCCGGTGAAGTTCGCGGTACTGCTGTCGTCGACCTCCGGCAGCATCGTCGAGTTCCATTCGAGCCACTCCGCGACCATTCGCTCGTATACGTCCTTTGAGCGTCCCTTCAGGTTGGCGCGCTCCATCGGGTCGTCAACCACATTGAACAGGAAGGTGTTCTCGAGGATCTTGAGAAACTTGTAATCTCCGTCGCGTGCAGCCCGCTGTGCGTTGGCCTTGTAGCGCCAGAACAGTTTCCGCGGCACGGGCGCCGCATTCTGTGTCAGCAGCGGCAGCAGGTTCAACCCGTCCGGCGGGTAGGCCGGATCGGGCGCGGTCCCTGCCGCCGCAAGGAGCGTCGGCATCCAGTCCATGCTGATCGACACCTGATCGGCGGTCCGGCCTGCCGGGACGCGCGCCGGCCATGACACGATCGCGGGAATGCGCAGGCCGCCTTCCAATAATTCTGTCTTTCTTCCGGTGAACGGCCAGGTGTCGGCGAACCGCTCTCCGCCGTTATCGCTGGTGAAGATGACGATCGAATTCTCCGTCAGACCGTTGGCATCCAACGCTCCCAGCACACGACCGATCTGCAGGTCCATCGCCTGAATCATGCGTTGATATGTTTTTTGCGTCCCACCGTCGTAGTCCATCAGATTCGTCGATTTCACTCGGATGGACTCCGCTTCGTCGCCCGGCGCTTCCCACGGCCAATGCGGAGCGTTGAAATGGAGGCTGAGCAGAAACGGCTGGCCGGCCTTCGCGTAGCTGTTGACCTCGTCTACGGCTCGACTTCCGAGAAGGTCTGTCAGATAGCCCATCTGGTGGACCTGCACATCGTCGTCCCACAGATCCTCTTTCTGATCGGTGCCGTTGTGCGAGTAATAGTCCACCGCGCCGCCGCGGAAGCCGTAGAAGTGATCGTAGCCGCTCTGGAGAGGGCCAAATGTCGGCAACTTGCCCATGTGCCACTTTCCGATCAACGTCGTCCCGTACCCAACCTTCCTCAGCAGCGAAGGCAGGGTTGGATGCTCCGGCGGCAGACCAAGATCGCGGGTGGTTGCGAGCGGCTCTTCCAGTCCGAGTCGCAGTCGATATTGGTAGCGGCCGGTGATCAGGGCCGTGCGCGTGGCCGAACAGACGGCGGAGTTGGCGTAGGCCTGAAGGAAGCGCACGCCCTTGAGCGCCATGCGATCGATATTCGGCGTGCTGAGATCGGGGCGTCCATAACACGACACGTCGGCGTAACCGAGATCGTCGGCGAGAATAAAGACGATGTTAGGGCGGCTGAACACCGACTGGCCGAAGACACGTTCGATGCCGGACGCGAGCGAAAGCGCTCCGATGGCAGCGCCCTGCAACAGTCCGCGGCGGGTGATATCGCGTGTCATTTGTTGCCGAGACCGTTCTTCGCGAGGAATTCGCGGATCGTGATGAAAATCTTCGTGCGCTCCTCGGGCGTGAAGCCGCCGTGCCTGCCGCCGGGAATCGTCAACAGCTGATTCGGGACGCCCGCTTTCGTCAGCGCCTGGTGCAGCCGAACGGCCTGGTCATAGGGGACGAGCTGATCCATGTCGCCGTGAATGGTCAGAATCGGCGGAAGGCCCGGGCGGACGTAGGTGAGCGGCGAGACACGCCTCGCGATCTCGTCACGGTTCGGCAGGCCTGCCAGCCATGTGACGGCAAGGTTCGCACGATGAGGACCGTCGATGACGTCGGCGACATCGGTAATGCCGAACCAGTTGATGGCGGCCGCTACTTTCGGCACTGCCGTCCCGGTGTTCGCGCACTGGCGATCGAGCCCCGCGCTTTCGGGAATCATGGCGCTCGTCAGCGTCAGGTGACCGCCGGCCGACTCACCGGTCACGACCAGTCGATTCGTATCGATGTTGTAGGTCTTGGCCTGGGCGGCCAGATATCGCAGCGCGCAGAGGCAATCCTCTACAGCCGCCGGCGCCGGCGCCACGCGGGCCAGACGATATTCCACGTTGACGACGTTCCAGCCCATCTCCATCCACGGAATGAGCGACATCAGCGAGCCTTCCTTCGTGCCGGCCGCCCAGAATCCGCCGTGGAAGTAGACGACCGTCGGCTGCGGCATGGTGGCGCCGCGCCGCTGGTAGACGTCGAGCTTCGACTCGTAGTTGCTCGCGGTCAAATACGTGACGTTGGGCACGACCTGGTAGTCGTTTGCCGCGTGCGCGGCCCAGGCGGCCGATGGCGAGAGCTGCGCGAACGCGGGCTGTGCCGCCGCAGCGACAAGCATCGCGCACACTGATCCGAAGACTGACATTCGTCGCATGATGACCTCTCGTACGTAGTGTCCGCCTTTATTAAGATTAGGCGGACCGTGTCGGGCGGACCGAGGATACATCAGGAGATGCGCAGCGCGACGGCCGGATCGACGGCGGACGCGCGCCGGGCCGGCAGGTAACAGCCGATGGCCGCGACCGCAGCCAGCGTACCGGCGGCCGTCAGCAGTGTCCACGGATCGAACGGATCGACCTGAAACAGCGTCCCCGCCAGAACACGCGCGATCGCCAGCCCGCCACACAGGCCGATCGCCAAACCGCCGGCCACCGCACGAAGCTCGGCGCCGACGACGAGCGCGAGGACGTTGGCCCGGGTCGCGCCGAAGGCGACCCGAATGCCGATCTCGCGGGTACGGCGCGCGACAGCGAATGCCGTGACGGCGTAGACGCCGACCGCGGCCAGCAGCAGCGCCGCCTGCCCGAACAGCCCGAGCAGCGTGACCACGAACCGCCTCGGACCCAACGCATCGCTCAGCACCTGTCCCAGATTGCGGGCGCCCGACGCCGCAATCTCGCTGTCGATTGCATGAATCTCTCGTCGAACGCGATCGGCGATCCTCACGGGATCGTCCGACGAGCGAACGATCCAGTACATGCGCCCGGCGACCAGCGGCGCGTCGGAGGCGGCGATTTGCCGAAGAGGCACGTAGATGTCGGCCGTGGGCGGGGCGTCGAGCGAAAACTGTTGCACGTCGGCGACGACGCCAATGATTGTGAGCGGGGCGGGCCCCGTTCCGAGCCGGATGTGCGCACCGACGGGGCTCACCCCAGACCAGAATCGATCGGCGAACGTCCGGCTGATCGCTGCGACTCCAGCGGTGGTCGCCCGGTCATCGTCCGAGAAATCGCGGCCGCTGACGATGGCGATGTTCATCGTGTCGAAGTATCCGGGTGTCGCGACGCGCAGGTGACCCTGGGGCACGGCGTCGGGCGGTGGGTCGGGGCGCCCGATGATCCAGAAGTCTTCGGTCCGCAAGAGACCGCTGAGCGGCAGCAGCGACACGGCCGACGCCCGCTGAACGCCCGGAAGGGCCGCCAGCCGTGGTTGCAGCGTGTCCGCAAACAGTGAGAGCGCGCCCGGTGACGCGTAGCGAGGCGGCGGCAGCGAAAGCTGAACGGCCACCACGCCGTCGGCGCTGAAGCCTGGATCGACGCGCTGGAGGTTGATGAAGCTGCGGAGTGTCAAACCGATGGCGACCAGCAGCACCATCGACGCCGCGATTTGCGCCGCGACGAAGACACGGCGCAGCCGATGCTGTGCGGCCGTGCCGGTCGCCGTTCGGGCATCGCCGCGCGCTCCGAGCCCGAGATCCCGGGTCACGACCAGCGCGGGTATCACCGCGCAGACCACCGTGACGCTGGCAATCGTCGCTGCCGAAAACGCGAGCACAGGCAGGTCGACCGAGACATGGTCGAGACGGGGCAGGACCGCGGCTCCCCAGCGGGCCAGCACGCGCACCAACCACGCTGCCAGCAGCACGCCCAGCGCGCCGCCGGGGATCGCGAGCGCGCCGATTTCGGTCAGGATCTGCCGCACCAAACGACCGCGCGAGGCACCGAGCGCGATCCGGATCTGCAGCTCGGGTTCGCGCGCCGAGAGCGCCACGACCAGAAGGTTCGTGACGTTCGCGCACGCCACGACGAGCAGAAGACCGACCGCCGCAAACAGTGTCAGCAGCAATTGACGGCTGTCTCCGACAATCTCCGACTGCAGCGGAAACAGGTTCACGCCCGTCTTCTTCCCATCGTCCACCGGGTACTGTGCCTGCAGGCGACGGCCGATGGCGTCGAGGTCTGCCTTGGCGGCCGTCACGTTCGTATCGCGCCGAAGCCGTGCGACGACTCGCAGAAATCCGGCGCCGCGCTGGCCGCGCCGCGGGTCGCTCGCGAGCGGCAGCGGAACCGCCAGTTCGGCATCGCGAAACGGAAAGACGAAGCGCGGTGGCAGCACCGCGACGACGGTGTACGACACGCCGCTCAGGAGGATCGTCCGGCCGACCAGAGCGGGATCGCCTGCGAAACGGCGACGCCACAACCGGTCGGTGAGAACCACGACGCGATCGGCCGGATCGTCGCCGGGCCGAAACACGCGCCCGATGGCCGCCTCTGCGCCGAGCACCTCAAAAAACTCGGGCACGACGCGGACGCCTTCGAGGCGTTCCGCCTCGCCCAGCCCGGTGAGATTGGCCGTCCAGTTCGTGAACGCGGCGAGGCGTTCCAACACGTGGTTCTGCGCGCGGTAGTCGTCGAGATCGGCGACGGAGAACGGTGCGCGGTCGCGTTCGACGCGGGCGTTCCACATCCAGACGAGGCGCTGCGGATCGCGAAAAGGCAGATCGCGAAAGACGACCGCCTGCACGACGGTAAACACCGCGGTCGCCGCGGCGATGCCGAGGCTGAGCGTGACGAGCACGAACAGCCCCAGCCCAGGCCGGCTCTTGAACCACCGCCATCCGCTCCGCAGATCCTGCATGAGTATCTTGTAATATATGTTACAAAATAAATGCAACATAAATTACATGCTGTATACTGTCGCCTGATGACGCCAGGTCGGTGGCTGCTTCTCGCGCATCAACTCCCCACCCGGTCTTCGAACGCGCGCGTGAAGATCTGGCGCCGGCTGCAGGACGTCGGAGCGGTCGTCGCGCGCAACTCGGTCTATGTGCTCCCGAGGACCGACCAGTGCCGCGAGGACTTCGAATGGATTCGCAGCGAAATCGTCGCGCTGGGCGGCCAGGCGACGGTCTTTGCCGCCGACGCGCTCGATCGCGGCGCGGAGGAGGAGATGGTGGCCATGTTTCAGAAAGGCAGGGAGGCCGCGTACGGCGCAACCAGGCGCCAGGCCGAGCGCGTGGCCGCGTCGGTCGCGCGCAAGCGGCGACTGTCGCCGACCGACCGGGCGGCGCTGCGGCGCGCGGCCCGGAGTCTGCGCCAGCGCTTCGACAGCATCAACCGGATCGACTTCTTTCAGGCGGCCGGCCGGCCGCAGGCAGCCACTGTGCTGGACACGCTCGATCGCCTGGCCGACGATCGCGAGCGCGCGAAGCCACGCCCATCGGCGGCGCCGCTCGCGCCGGCCAGCTTTCGCGCCCGCCGGTGGGTCACGCGCCCTCGTCCGGGCGTCGATCGGATGGCGTCGGCGTGGCTCATCCGCCGGCACATCGATCCGAAGGCGACGTTCGCGTGTGTCGACCGGCCTTCAGCGTCGGATGTCCCGTTCGATATGTACGTGGGCGACTTCAGCCATCACGGATCGCGCTGCACGTTCGAGACGCTCGCGCTGCGCTTCAAGCTGACCGATCCGGCGGTGACGCGCATCGGCCAGATCGTCCACGACCTCGATATGAAGGAAACGCGGTACGCGCCGCCCGATGCGCCCGCCGTTGGACGGCTGGTCGAAGGACTTCGACGCGTGCACGCCGATGATGCGGTGTTGCTCGAACGCGGCGTGGAGATGTTCGAGGCGCTGGCGCGCGCGTTCGAGGCCGACTCTCAGCCTGCGACGGCGCGGCCCCGACGCCGCAGGGAGACCCCAAAAAAGTTGTAAACTGCCGCAATCGCCATGAGCTCGGACGTCTACCGGCCGAACACCGTCCGCATGTGTGTGCTGCTCGTGCCTGCCATCGTGTATCTCGCGTGGGTGGTCTACCTGCCGACCGGCGTCACCTTGTTCGACGGGAGCGTGGGCGTCATCCTGGGTCTCTATATCTGCTCGCATCCAGCCGCGAACGGCATCGATCTCTTCTTCCTCCAGCGCGGCGGGTTCCGCCGGATCTTCTCGGGGTGGGCGGGCATCGGCTGGCTGATGTTGAACGCGCTCGTCATGTTCGTCGGCTGGGTGGTGATTGTCTTTGGCGCCGCGCGCTTCACCGCGACGACCGTGTGACCTTGGTACTAGGAAACGCGACCATTGCCTCTTCGAACATCGCACTCAGCTCTTCGACCCCAGCTTGACGCGGAGACAACGTCGTGAGTCGTCGCTGAAGCAGCGTGCCTTCGACCAGCGCGGGAATGTCGGACGCCGTGTAACCGACCGCGCTCAGACCGTTTGGCACCCGCAGCCGCTGCATGAACCATGTAATCCGGTCTGCCAGCACGCGTCCCGCTTCGTGCGGCCGGTCGTGTGCGACCTCGGCTCCGAGCGCTTCGGCAGCTTGCAGATGGCGTTGGGGACTGGCGACGGCGGTAAAGCGAAAGACCGCAGGCGCGTTGAGAATCACCGACAGGCCATGCGGGACGAGCGGATGATCCGCGGTGTAGCCCGGCGCGCGATAGGTCCTCACATTGCCGGCGACGGGGTACGACATGGCGTGCGGCAGATGCACGCCCGCGTTCCCAAAGCCGACGCCCGCGTACGACGCGGCTAACAGCATGTTCGCCCTCGCCTCATCGTCGGAAGGATCGTCCACTGCCCGAACCAGAAACCGCGAAACGATCCGCAGCGCCGCGAGCGACCAGATATCGCTGATCGGGTTCGAGCCCTGATACGGAGGCCGTGCGGACGGCCGGTCGGGCCGTGGGCGTTCTGTGAAGGGAAGCGCCGTGAACGACTCGACCGCGTGGCTGAGGATATCGAGCCCGCTCGAGGTGGCCACCTGCGGCGGCATCGTGCGCGTGTTCTCGGGGTCGAGATAGCCGAGCGTTGGTTTCAGCCGGCGGCTGGAGATGCCGGTCTTGGCGTGGAGACGCGTCACGTCGAAGACGCATACCCCGGTGGTTTCGCTCCCGGTGCCGGCGGTTGTCGGGATCGCCATCAGCGGCTTGAGCGGTCCGGGCACCGCGAGACCCTTGCCGATCGGCGGGTTCACGTAATCGAGGAATTCTTCCGGCGGATATGTCGTGTACAGGTTTACTGCCTTGGCCGTGTCGATCGTGGACCCGCCTCCCACCGCGACGAGCGCGTCGTGCTCCGATCCTCGGGCGAACGCGATTGCATCGAGGAACGACTCCTCGCTGGGCTCGATGCGCACGCGGTCATACAGCACGAACGAGATGCCGTTCTGCTTCAGCGACTGCATCACCGTTTGCGCCGGATTGAGGCGAGCGATCACCGGGTCGGTGAGCACCAACACGCGGTGAACGCCGAGGTCGGCGAGGTCCATTCCGACCTCTGACGTCACTCCGGCGCCAAAACGGACGCTGGACGCCGCCATCTCGAAGGCGATCTCTCTCTTCATGTTCGGTTAGAGGGTTGATCCGTTGTGTCCTTTGTGTCCACATCGATGGCGCATAGAATCTCGGAGTGACCACACCTCGCGCGCGGGCGGCAGGCAGGCTTGCTGCCGTTTGTCTATGCGCGTTGCTGTTGATCGCGGGCGCGCACGCCGCCATCGACACACTGCCGTCCAGACTCGCCGACGAGGAGTTCTGGAGCATTGTCCAGCAGTTTTCCGAACGCGCCGGCACGTTTCCGTCGGACAACCTGCTCTCCAATGAACGCACGCTTCAATATGTGATTCCTGCACTGACTCGGAATGTGAAGCCTGGCGGCGTGTACCTGGGCGTGGGTCCGGAGCAGAACTTTACCTACATGGTCGCGCTACGGCCGCGCATGGCCTTCATCTTCGACATCAGGCGCGGGAACGTGGCGCTCCACCTGATCTACAAGGCATTGTTCGAGCTGTCGGCGGACCGCGCGGAGTTGGTCTCGCGGCTCTTCTGCAGGAAGCGGCCGGCGGGGCTGACCGCACGTTCCACCGTGGCCGAGATCTTCGACGCCTACGCACGCGTGAAATCGACCGAGGAGCTGTACGTCGAGAACGTCAGGGCCGTCGTGAATCACCTCACCAGAAAGCACGCGTTCGTGCTGTCGGCCGACGACCTGCTGCGTCTGCAGCACGATTACCGCGCGTTCTATTTGTACGGCCCCGCGATTCAGTATTCATCGTCCCGAAACGCCGGCCGGCGCGGAGGCGAGCCGACGTATGCCGATCTCATGGCGGCGACAGACAGCGACGGACAGCTCCGCGCGTACCTTGCGAGCGAGGAGTCGTTCGCCTTTCTGAAGCAGCTCGAGACCGACAATCTGATCGTGCCGCTCGTCGGCAATTTCGTCGGGCCGAAGGCGATCCGGGCCGTGGGCGACTACCTGAGAGAGCGCGGCGCGACCGTCTCCGCGTTCTACGTCTCGAACGTCGAACAGTACCTCCGGCAGGACGGCACGTGGCCGCGCTTCTGCGCCAACGTCGCCGCGCTGCCTGTGGACGGTGCGAGCACCTTCATTCGATCGGTGCGGGATCAGACCCCGAACTCCCCGTTCGAACTGATTTCCGAGCTGCGGCCGATCGCGGTTGACGTCAAGGACTGCGGCTCGAATTGATCGGCGCCGGCAGCCGCCGGGAATCGCCACAGCTACCCGTTCGGGTGATGCGCGTTTCACGATCACCTTCCAACATGAAGAGATGATGCCGGTCGCCCATCTCGAGCCGCACGATGACGCGGAGCTGCTCGATTCATATTCCCTTGCGGTGACTCGGGCGGTCGAAGCCGTCGGACCGGCGGTCGTGAAAATCGATCTCGAACGGGCGGGCGGTTCCGGCGTGGTCTTCACGCCCGATGGATTCCTGCTCACGAACAGCCACGTGGTCCATACGGCCGCGCGCCCGTTGGTGACGCTGCCCGACGGACGTTCGATGCGCGCGAGCCTGGTCGGCCGCGATGTCCACACGGACCTGGCCGTGCTTCGGGTCGATGGAACCTCGCTGCCGAGTGCCAGCCTCGGCGACTCGCGGCGTGTTCGCGTCGGTCAGGTCGCCATCGCCATCGGAAATCCGTACGGATGGCAGCACACGGTGACCGCCGGCGTCGTCAGCGCGCTGGGCCGATCGCTTCGGTCTCGATCCGGCCGGATCATCGACGACATCGTTCAGACCGACGCCGCGCTCAACCCCGGCAGCTCCGGCGGCCCGCTCGTGACCACGGGCGGGGAGGTGATCGGGATCAACACAGCGGCCATTCCGGCGGCGCAGGGCCTGTGCTTCGCGATCGCGAGCCGCATCGCGCGGTTCGTGGCGTCGCGGCTGATGCGTGACGGCCGCATCCGTCGAAGCTTCATCGGCGTCGTCGGACAGAACATGCTGATTCCTGGCGCGCTCGCGCGGGCGCACCAGCTCGCGATCGCGTCCGGCGTGGTCGTCGTCTCGGTGGAACGGGACAGCCCCGCCGCGACGGGCGGCGTGCGGGAAGGCGACGTGATCCTGGCGCTCGGCGATGATCCGGTGTCAGGTGTCGACGATCTTCACCGCTTCCTGACGGCCGATCGCATCGACGTCCCGTGCGGGCTGACGATCCTGCGCGCCGGTCAGCGCCGACGGCTGACCGTGTTGCCCGCGGAATTACAGAGCAATTAGCCCACGCCGCACGGCCCGCCTGACCGCATCGGTCCGATTGGCGGCGCCCAGCTTTCCCGCGATCGACGCCACGTGAAACTTGACGGTCTGATCGCTGATCCCGAGCGCGTCGGCGATCGCTTTATTCGGCAACCCTTCGGCCATCAGCTCGAGCACCTGTGTTTCGCGCGCCGTCAACGGTTCGGCGGGCGGCTCATCCTCGTCTACGACCTCACTCGGGCCTCGGTCGCCCGATCGGTCTCTCGCTATGATGATGACGTCGAAGGACGTGTCCGATCGGCGTCGGTCGGCGGCAGACAGGACCTCGCCGACGATCTCGATAAACGTGCCCTCCAGTTGAGATCGCAGCCGTGCACGGTCGCGGGGAGAGCCAGCGAGGATCGCACGCATTGAACCTACATACCACGTCCGCTATGGAGTCGGCCGTTCCCCAACCGTCACCGCGGCGTCGATTGCCGTACCACCGCGAAGTACCTGCAGCGAAACTGGGCGGCCGATGTGAGCGCCGAGCAATCGGTCCATCAGATCCTGCGGCGATTCGAGTGGCTGTCCGTCGAGCGCGACGAGCACGTCGCCGACAAGCAGGCCGGCCGAGGCCGCTGGACTGCCGTCCGTCACGCCGACGACAAGCAGCGCGTCCGCGCGCCCGTGGACACGTTGACTCTCGGGCAGCGTCACAGGCTGCCCCGCGATGCCCAGGTATCCGCGTTTCATCCGGCCGTGCTCGAGCACCGTCGCCACGGTCTTCCACGCAATCGCCGTGGGAATGATGACGCCCAGACCGCGAATCGTGGCAGCCGTGGCGATGCCGAGTAATCCGCCCGCCGTGTCGACGAACGCGCCTCCGGCGAATCCCTCGTGCATCGGCGCGGTCGTGCGAATGACCTGATCGATGGCGCGGTGACGGCCGGTCGGCAGCGGACCTCCGATGACCGACACGATGCCGGCGCTGGCGGTGACTGCATTGCTCCACGAGCGCGCGACCGCGAGCGCCAGGTGACCGACGCGGGCGGCGGCGGTCGCCGCCGCGATCGGAGCGGTGTCGAGGCCCGCCACGCGCAGGACGGCGAGGTTCGTCGTCGGATCCCATCCGGACAGCTCTGCGTCGAGCGCCTGACCGTCGTGCCGGCGCACCCGCAGGCCGTCCTCGCGGCCCAATGCGTGAATCGTGGTGACGACGACGGCGTCTCCGTAGACGAGTCCGCTGGCGGGACGGCGGCGGCCGTGTACCTGCACGACAGACGGCGCGATGGCCGCGACCGCGTCCGCCATTTGTGTCGAAAGTTCAGTCAGCATCCGCTGATTCTTGCCGACACGCGTAGCGCCCGCATCACCCGAATGGGTTGCACTCGCTGTGCATCAACCGCGCGTCGGTGATGTACGCTCGGTGAAGATGTCTCTTCGACTGAGCATCCTGGATCAATCGCCGATCGCGGAAGGTTCAACCGGCGCTGCGGCGCTGAAAAACTCCATCGACCTCGCGCAGCTGGCCGAGCAGGTGGGCTATCACCGGTACTGGGTCGCCGAGCATCACGCCACGCCGATGCTGGCGTGTGCCAGTCCTGAAGTGCTCATCGCCGCGATTTCTGCGGCGACCGGACGTATTCGCGTCGGGAGCGGCGGCGTCATGCTCCCGCATTACAGCCCGCTCAAGGTCGCCGAGACGTTCAGCATGTTGAGCGCGCTCTACGCGGACCGCATCGATCTCGCCGTCGGCCGCGCGCCGGGCAGCGATCCGCTGACGGCGTTTGCGCTTCAGCGCGATCGCCGGCACACGGCGCCGGACGATTTCCCGCAGCAGCTGGCCGAGCTCCTCGCGTATGTCTGGGACCGAATGCCTCCTGAGCATCGGTTCGCGCGGCTCGCCGCGCTGCCTGGTCTCCCTGAGCGACCTGAGGTCTGGCTCCTTGGGTCGTCTCCGCAAAGCGGCGCCTGGGCGGCGGAATTGGGACTGCCGTATGCCTTCGCGGACTTCATCAATCCAGCCGGAGCGGCCATCGCGGCCCACTATCGGCAGCACTTCGAGGCGTCTGGCGTGAATGGCGCGCCGCGGGTGATTGCAGCCGCATCGGCGCTGTGCGCCGACACCGACGATGATGCGCAACGGCTGGCGTCGAGCAGCCGCATGGCCTTCACGTTGTTCCTGCAAGGCACGCTCATTCCGGTGCCGCCCGTTGAGACGGCGGTGGAGTTTCTGGCCGGACATCCTGGGAGTGTTCAAGCGCTCGGCCGCCGGCGGCGGAGCATCGTCGGGTCGCCGGCAACGGTTCGCGCCGGGATCGAGGCGCTTGCGGAAGAATACGGCGCCGAAGAGGTCATGATCGTAACGATCACTCACGATCATGCCGCCCGTCGTCGATCGTACGAGCTGCTTGCCGACGCGTTCGAATTGCCGCGCCGGTCCGGCTGAACCCCTACATCTCGTCTGCCAGCGCGTAGCGTGGATCCGCGGCGAGGCATCGCGCTTCCGGCAGGCCGAGCTCCTTGCGCACGATGTTCGTGCCGCGCACGATCGCCACCATCTTGTAGAACGCGATACGGCGACTCATACCCTCGCGGCCGAAACCGCAGTCGCTCGACAGGATCAGGCGGTCGGCCGGGATGTATTTGAGCGCCCGCCGGATCAGATCGGCGACCTGCTCGGGGCGTTCGACCTGGAGATTTCTGTGATCGACGACGCCGATGGCGATTTTCTTGTCGGTGATCGTCCTGCCGATCACCTCGAGATCCATGCCGTCGCTGGTGGCACACTCGAACGTCAGCACGTCGACGTCCAGCTTGTTCAAATGGGGGAGCGCGTCTTTGTACGACTGATTGGTCGCGAACAGGCGCTGTTGCGCCGGATTGCCCCAACAGGTGTGACACCAGACTTCGGTGAGGTCTCGCAATCCTTTCACCGTGTTGTTGAAGATCTCGACAAAAAACTCGACGCCCAGCTGTGCGCCGCCGCCTCGTTGCACACCGACCAGATGGATGTTCGGTTCTTCCATCTGAACGATCGCGCAGCCGGCGCCGGCCAGCTCGTGGAGCTCGTCGCGCATCGCCGCGCTGATGTCGCGCAGCAGCTGCTCCTGGGTCGCGTAGTAAACATTGCCGACTGAGGTGCCGATCAGCTCTGGCGTGATGGTTCCGAATTTGACCGGCCGCCCCGTCATTCCCTGGGCAACTTTCCACAGAGACGCGTACTGCAGCGGCCCGCGCTCGATCTTGTCGACACAGCGAGGCATCACGCGGCTTTCCATCACCTCGAAGATGATGTCGCCCTTGGCGGTCCCGCCGTATCCCTTTCGGGTGCGGTAGTAATCGCCGCCAGCGAGTCCTTTGAATCGCCGGGCGGGATATTGAAACCAGCTCATGCCGCCGACGTCGGTGTCGAACCGCGCGTCTCCGTCGGTGACGATGTCGAGACCCGCGCGCTCCTGGTCGCGGATGTAGGTGCCGACCGCATCGGTGTACTGCTCGCGAAAACGCGCGTCGGCCAGCGCGTCGCGGAACGGCCGCATGCCGAGGTTTTCGGTGTACCACACGGGCCTGGGCAGCGATCCGGTGATGGTCGTCGGCAACTGCAGCGCTTTCGTCGCGTTGATCATGGGGAGTTACTATATAGTCTGCTTCCCCGCGGTCCCATTTTGACGGGAGGAATTCAGATGCCTCGCAAGTCCTCACCGCACGCCGAGTCCGTGTCGCGCCGCAGCATGCTCAAGAAGACCGCCGCCGCAGTGGGCGGAGGCGCGGCGACCCTGCTGGGCGGTGGCGCCGCCAACGCGGGGCAGGCGGGCACGGCTCCCGCTGCGCAGACGCCGAGCGCCGCCGGTCAGCGATTTCGCGCGTTCGTGAGATTCGGCACCGGCGCGTCGGTGCAGGAGCTGAAGCTGCTCCCGATTTCGCCGCGGCAGGTGGTTGTCAAGACTGAGGCGGCCCAGATCTGTTACACGACCACCGCTCAGGGGCTCGGGACCTCCGCCGTGACGCAGGCGCTCATTCCGGGTCACGGCGGTGTTGGAACCGTGATCGAAGTGGGACCGATGGTCGCGCGTGTCCAGGTCGGCGACCGCGTGATCGTCGCGGGCGGAACCGAGTGCGGCCAGTGCTACCACTGCCTGCACGGACGCGCAGACCGCTGTCTGATGGGGAACGGCGGCGGCGGCCCCAACCAGCCGATCGCCGAGATGCGCGACGGGACCAGGGTCGCCGGATTCAGAGGCGGCTGCTCCGAGCTGATGGTCACGTTCGAGGACTCGTGCGTCCCCGTGTTCACGAGAGTGTCGTCGATCGAGCTGGCGATGCTCCACGACGTCGGGATGGTCGGCCTGGCGGCGACGATGACCGTGGCGCCGGTGGAGCCGGGCTCAGACGTGGTCGTGCTCGGGTGCGGTCCGCTCGGTTTGAGCGCGGTGCAGGGCGCGCGCATCAAGGGCGCGGCGCGGATCATCGCGGTCGAGCCGATTCGGTACCGCCGCGAGCTCGCGCTCAAGGTCGGCGCGACCAAGGTGCTCGATCCGAATGTCGAGGGCACGATGCTCGTGCAGAAGATCCAACAGCTGTGCAATCGGCCCACCGATCGACGGTTGGCTGGCGGCGGCAATCCCGGACCCGACTTCGTCATCGAAGCCGTCGGCGGCGATCTGTTTCCGCCGAAGGCGGAGGTCGGTCCGGATCCGACCGGCGTCCTCTCGCTGCAGCAGGCCTGGCAACTGTGTTCGCCGACCGGGCACGTCGTCACGACCAGCATCGGTCATCCGCCGGGCACGATGGTGTCATTCCCGGCAAACCAGTGGGCGAACGCGAGCAAGAACCATCATCCCGGCAACCTTGCGGGCGCACATTCGATGCGCGATCTGCCGCGTTTCGTGAAGCTCATTGAAGCCGGCCTGTTCGATGCCAAGTCGCTGGCGACGGCCCTGTTTCCGCTCGATCGGACGCGGGAGGCGTATCAGGCGGCGGCCGACCGCACGACGGTCGCATCGGTTGTGGTCTTCGCGTGATCACGCGGCGGCGGCTCATCTGGTTCGGCCTTGCGCTGGGCCTCGGCCTCGGCCTCGCCCCTCAGCGGTCCGCCGCGGGCGCAGCCGAGCTGCCGCCAGGTCTGAACGACCGCGATTTCTGGCGGCTCGTGGTCGATTCGTCCGAAGCCAATGGGTACTTCCAATCCGACAACCTGACGTCGAACGAGCTCTTGTACCAGCGCGTGATTCCGGCGCTCGTCAGCCGGACGCGGGCCGGCGCGGTGTATCTCGGCGTCGGCCCGGAGCAGAACTTCACCTACATGGCGGCGGTGCGCCCAGCCTTCGCCGTCATCTTCGACATTCGCCGCGGCAACATGCTCGTGCAGCTGATGTACAAGGCGCTCTTCGAGCTTGCCAGGGACCGCGCCGAATTCGTGTCGATGTTGTTTTCGCGGCAGCGGCCGCGAGGCGTCAGGCCCGACTCGACCGCGGCCGACCTGTTTTCGGCGGTGGGCGCCCTGCCGGCAGACCTCTCGGTGTACGAGCGAAACCTCAAGGCGATTGACGATCGTCTGCGCAGGTTTCCGCTCGCGACTGAAGATCTGGAAGGCATCGAATACGCCTACCACGCGTTCTACTCGAGAGGGTTTGCGGTCCGCTCCACGCCGACCTACGCCGATCTCATGACGCAAACCGACAACGACGGCGTCTCCCGCAGCTATCTCGCGAGCGAAGCGGGCTTCATGTTTCTCAAGGAGCTCGAGTCGAAGAACCTCGTCGTCCCGGTCGTCGGCGATTTCGCGGGACCGAAGGCGCTTCGCGCGATCGGCACGTATCTGAAGGCGCACGACGCGACGGTGACTGCGTTCTATCTGTCGAACGTCGAGCAGTATCTGGATCGGGACGGAAAATGGGACGCGTTCTGTAAGAACGTCGCGGCGCTGCCACTCGATCAATCGAGCACGTTCATTCGATCGGCCTCGGGCCGCGGCCTGGGCTTTGGCGTCGGATTTGTCTCGAGCCTCGGGTCGATGGCCTCCGAGATCAGGGAATGTCAGTAGGCAGCAGGGTCCTTCTCGCGCTGGCACTCGGCCTCAGCGCGATCGCGTGCGCGCCGCGTCCCGAGGCTCACGCCACCGAGCTGCCGGGCCGCCTGAGCGATCGGGAGTTCTGGAAGCTCGTCACCAACTCCTCGGAGCCGAACGGGTACTTCCGGTCGGACAACCTCACCTCGAACGAGCTCTGGTTCCAGCACGTCATACCAGATCTCGTCAACCGAACCCGTCCCGGCGGCGTGTACCTTGGGGTGGGGCCGGAGCAAAACTTCACGTACATGGCCGCTCTGCGGCCGTCGATGGCCATCATCTTTGACATCCGCCGCGGCAATCTGCTCGCACAGCTCATGTACAAAGCGCTGTTCGAGCTCGCGGCGGATCGCGCCGACTTCGTCGCGATGCTGTTCTCGAAGCCGCGGCCGCCCGGCCTGGGCGCCGGTTCGACAGCCGACGATCTGTTTTCAGCCTTTGATGACTCACCGGCAGACACGGCGCTGTCGGAGCGGAATCTGCAGGCGATCGAGAGTCGCCTGACCGGGACCCACGCGCTTCCGCTCTCGCCGAGCGATCTCGAAGGGATCGAGTACGTGTATCGCGCGTTTCGCTCGCGGGGCTTCGCGGTCCGTGACTCGCCGACCTACGTCGATCTCATGACGGAAACCGACGATGAAGGCGTCACTCGCAGCTACCTGGCCGCGGAGGCCGGCTTCGCGTTTCTAAAAGAACTCGAATCGAATAACCTCGTCGTGCCGATCGTCGGAGACTTCGCCGGCCCGAAGGCGATCCGCGCGGTTGCGGCCTATCTCAAGGCGCACGATGCCACGGTGACCGCGTTCTACCTGTCCAACGTCGAGCAGTATCTGTATCCGCGCAGGCCGGGAGCGTCGCTGTTCGAGCTGGGTCAGAAAGAAAAGTGGACCGACTTCTGCCGGAACGTGGCGACGCTGCCGCTCGACGCCTCCAGCACATTCATCCGTTCTTCGTCCGGACGCGGAAGGGGATTCGGGGTCGGATTTGTCTCGAGCCTCGGAAACATGATGGCCGAAGTGAAGAAATGCCGGTGATAAACACGCCATGAAACGAAGAGAATTTCTCGCGTCGGGTGCGGCCGCGGTCGGCTCTTTCGCGTTTGCGCCGTCACTCGCAGAGTCGTCGTACGGCTTAAGCCGGATTGCTGCTGCGGCTCCCGCGGCGGACCTCGCGTCGCTCAGCCTGAAGAAGGCCGTCGACCTGATTCGCAGCAAGGACGCCTCGCCCGTCGATCTCACACGCGCGTGCCTCGATCGGATCCAGAAATACAACGCCGCGCTCAACGCGTTCATCACCGTCGTGCCCGATCAGGCGCTCGCCGCGGCGCGCGAGATGGAGGCGGAACAGCAGCGGGGGAAATGGCGAGGGCCGCTCCACGGCGTCCCGATCGCGCTCAAGGACAACATGGACACCGCGGGCGTGCGCACCACCGGCGCAAGCGATCTATTCAAGGATCGCATTCCGACGGAGGATGCGGAAGTCGCGCGACGGTTGAAGAACGCCGGCGCGATTCTCCTGGGCAAACTGAATCTTCACGAGTTCGCATACGGCGGATCATCGACGGTGACGGCGTACGGCACGATGCACAATCCGTGGGGCCTCGAGTACGTGACCGGCGGATCGTCGGGGGGCCCAGGCGTCGCGGTCGCCGCCGATCTCTGTTTCGCGGCGCTCGGCACCGATACGGCAGGTTCGGTCCGGATGCCCGCCGCGCATTGCGGCATCGTGGGATTGAAGCCCACCTACGGCCGCGTCAGCACGCGCGGCGTGATGACGCTGTCGTGGACGCTGGACCACGTCGGGCCGATGTGTAAAACCGTTGAGGACGTCGCCGTGATGATGAATATCATTGCCGGGTACGACGACCTCGATCCCACGACCTTTGAGGTCGCCGTGCCCGATTACACGCGCGCGCTCAAGGCTCCAACAGGGAGGTTAAGGCTTGCCGTTCCGCGCAAGCCGTTCTACGACAACCTCGATCCCGAGGTCGCCAAAGCTGTGGACCAGGCGATCGACGTGCTGCGCCGGCTCACGGCGGGAACGCCGACCGACCTCCAATTGCCGGCGACCCCGAATCCGGCGACCATTTGGGGCCCCGAAGCGCTCGTTTATCACACCAAGTGGATTACGGAGTCGCCCGAGAAGTACCAGCCGGGCACCCGACGATCGCTCGAGGGATCGATGCAGGCCAAGGCGGCCGACTACGTGCGGGCGCGGCGTCAGGTGGAAACACTCCGGCGCGAAATCAAGAGTGTGTTCGTCAACGTCGATCTCCTCATCACGCCGACGATGAAGACGCCGCCGCCGAAATTGGGCGCACCGGGCGCGGCCGGTGGCGGCGGGAACAACAACGCGGTCTTCGACATCCTCGGTCTGCCGACGATCTCGATTCCGTGCGGCTTCTCGGCGTCGGGGCTGCCGATCGGTCTTCAAATCAGCGGCGCGCCCTTTGCCGAGTCGACCGTGCTCGCGCTGGCGCACGCCTACGAGCAGGCGACCGACTGGCATACGCGGAAACCCAAGCTGGTCGGGTAGGGCAGGTAGGTCGGGTGAGTCGGGGTAGGTCGTGTAGGTCGGGTGGGTTACCTACCCGGCGCACCTGACCCACCTGCCCCGCCAGACCCCTGTACAATCCAAGCGGAGGCACGATGCAGCGACGTCGTATTGCGGTCCTGATCGTGACGACGACTCTGTTGTTCGGGCCGATAACCTCGGCTCAGAGCGAGACGTACAAGGCGCGCCTCTCGCCGGTGCCGGTGGCGAGCACGCGGGATGGGATCACCGGATCAGGTTCGGTTACCGCGACGCTGACCGGGCGCAGCCTGTCGGTTCGCGGCACGTTCGACGGGATGAAGAGCGCCGCGACGATTGCGCAGATTCATCTCGGCCCGCGTGGGGTGCGCGGACCGGTGATTTTCGATCTCACCGTCACGAAGGCCACGAGCGGGACGATCGCCGGCACGTTCATGCTGACGCCGGAACTGGTTCAGGCTGTCAAGAGCAGCCGCTTCTACATACAGATACACAGCGAGAAGGCGCCCGAGGGAAACCTCTGGGGCTGGTTGTTACCCGACGCAGCATCAAGATGATCAGCAGTCGACAGTCGACCGTCGTCAGTCGACAGTCGTCATGGATAGCGCTTGCCCTGATCGCGATGTGCTCGACCGTGCTTCGCGCCGACGTCACGATTACCATGACAACGACCCTCACGATGGAAGGCGCGCCGAACATCAGCACAGCGCGTGCGATCACGCGCATCAAGGGTACGAAGTCGCGTACGGATTCCGAGTCCCAGGGCGCGACGATTTCGACCATTGTCGACCTGACGACGGGTCGGGTGATCCATCTGATCGGCCCGCAGAAAATCGCGCAGGTGTCCGATGCGCCGACCGCTGAGGCGCGGGAAACGATGCCGAACGTCGACCTCACTCTCGAGCCAACGGGACGGTCGCAGACATTCTTCGGCCAGCGATGCGACGAGTTCAAAGTATCGATGTCGGTCGACATGGCACAGCGGCAGATGTCCAAGGAAGCAGCCGAAACGTTCAAGGACGCCCGGCTGACGTCCAACGGCGTCGTGTGGGTGTCGAACAACGCGCCTGGTGCTGCGGAGTATGTCGCGTTTCAGAAGCGCGCCATCGCGGCGAACCTTCCCGGCACGGCGCAGTCTTCGGGCAGCGTCGATCTGAACCAGCTATTCGCCCGCGCTGAAGGCATCACGTGCCTCACCGACTTCGAGGTCTCCCTCGAAGGGGGTTCGCCGCTCGTTGACGCGTTCAAGCTGCCGATGAAGCTGACCAGCAAGGTCACCGAAGTTTCCCTGGCGCCGATTGCGGACGAGGTATTCAAGATTCCGGCAGAGTACACCGTGACGAAGCCGTAGATCCCCGTCATGGATCTTGCCGCTTCTTACACCTTCGCCGCCCCTCCCACCGCGGTCTGGAATCTGCTCATCGATCCCATCGTCGTTGCGGAATGTCTGCCGGGTTGCGATCGGTTGGAGCCGATTGGCGAGGATCAATATCGAGCGTCGTTGACCTTGGCCGTCGCGGCGGTCAGCGGTCAGTACACGGGGACGGTCGCGATTCTCGACAAACGGCCGCCGCACTCCTATCGACTGGTTGTCGAAGGCACCGGCAAGGCCGGCTTTGTCAAGGGCGAGGCGACGGTCGAGCTCGTGGAACAGAACGACACGACGATCGTGAACGTAAAAGGTCAGGGGCAGGTCGGCGGTCTCATGGCGCGGGTTGGTCAGCGTCTGCTCGGCACGGTCTCGAAGATGATGATGGACCGGTTCTTCGGGTGCCTTCAGGAAAGGGCTAAGGGCTAAGGGCAAAGGGCAAAGGGCAGATCGCACAAAAAGAGATCTCCGCGGTGCGCGGGGGGATGTATGAATTTCAAACCGCCAATGCCGGCATCTGTTTTTACCAGCCTTTCGTGACATTTCCGGTGGCGTGAACCTTGAACTCCAGCGCGTCATGACCCACTCCATCATCTGCGAGCGAGCGTTCGAATTTGCCTGCTGCATCTTGAAGCTGTCGGAGAAGATCTGGTCGCGCGGGCCAGCGGCTCGACACGTGGCGTCACAGCTAATGCGTTGCGGCACCTCGATCGGCTCCAACGCAGAAGAAGCGCAAGAAGGCCAGTCGAAGCCGGATTTCATTGCAAAGCTGAGTATTTCCCGAAAGGAGGCGCGCGAGACCATCTGGTGGCTTCGCGTCGCTCTGAAGATTGCGGTCGTGACGAAGGATGAAGCCGAATGGGAACTCGGCGAAGCGAACCAACTTCGAGCGATGGTCATCAGCGCCATCAGAACGGCTCGTGCCTCACCGTACCGCGGATCCCCATCAGTGTGAGTCTTTTGCCCTCTGCCCTCTGCCCTTTGCCCTCTGCCCTCTGCCCTTTGCCCTTTGCCCTATGCCCTATGCCCTGACCGCGCGGCGCGCCGGCAGTTTGTTGAGGTGCCGCGCAAGCGCTTCCAGGCTGGCCAGATTGTGCACCGGCAGGAAATCGTCGACGAACGGTAGCGCCGCCTGCATCCCGCGCGTCAGCGGCTGATAGTCCGCCGATCCGAGCAGCGGGTTGAGCCAGATGAGACGATGACAGCTTCGCTGGAGGCGGCTCATCTCGCGGGCGAGCACCTCGGGTTCCCCGCGATCCCACCCGTCAGAGATCAACAGCACGACTGGTCCATGTCCCATGACGCGGCGCGCCCACTGCACGTTGAACGTCCGCACCGCGTCTCCGATGCGCGTGCCCCCGGCCCAGTCGGGCACGCGCCGCGGGATCGTGGGCAGCGATTCGCGGCCGCCGCGCGCGGAGAGATCGCGTGTGATCCGGGTCAACCGCGTCGCGAACACGAACGCCTCGACGTGTTCGAGGCCGGCGGCCAGACTATGCATGAAATGCAGCAGCATGCGCGCGTACCGCTCCATCGATCCGCTGACGTCGCAGAGCAGCACGAGCGGCCGGCGCCGTGACGCTCGCTCGCGTGTCGGCAGCGCGAGCGGTTCGCCGCCGTAGCGAAGGTTGCGGCGCATGACCTTCCTGAAATCCAGTACCCTGCCGTCGCCGGACTTCCAGCGGCGAGTCTGTCGCGTCCCAAGGTCCCACGTCAGCTCTGCGATCATCGCCTTCGCGGCTTCGAGCTCGGCCTCCGTGAACTGCTCGAAGTCCTTGACGCGCGATACCTCCTGCGAGCTGTAACCTCTCGGCGCGATGCGCTGGACGGTCTCAGCGAGCAGGGGAAGCGAGGGATCGTCCAGTGAATCGGGTTGTGCCGCTGGTACATCGACTTGGGGCGCTCCGGAGCGGCGCTGTTCACCCATGGCCCGCAGATCGGTCGATGCCCATTCACCTGGCGGCGGCTTCCAGAACACGCGGAACGCCTCGTCAAAGATCGGCAGATCCTGCGGGCGGTGAATGAGAAGAGATTGCAGCGCGACGCAAAAGTCCGAGCGGCGTCCGATGTCGATGTGCTCCAGCGCCCCGGCCACATCGAGCATGCGTCCGGCATGCACGTCCAGGCCAAGCGCGTGCAGGAGCCGGCCGAAGTGGACGATGTTGTGGAAGAGAAAGGGCAATTTACAATTAGGAATTATGAATCAGGAATGCATGGCTTGCCTAGAGAGACGGTCCGTACAGAGTCCCGGACTCAAGCAATGATCGATTTAAAGCGGGGGCGCCTGAAGAATTTTTCCATTGCGCCACGGCTCGCCTGCGCTCATTCTGACGATGGACAAACCGTTGACTCTCGCGCTGACCTCTGAGGGCTCGGCTCCGCGCCGGCCTGCGGCCAAAGTGCTGGTCCCGCTGTACACGGTCTTTGCACTGATCTTCTCGACGCTGGTCGCGTCTTCCCAGACCACCTCGGAATCGTACCGTGTGACTCGAGTCGTTGATGGCGACACGATTGTGCTTGAACGGATTGGCAAGGTCCGCCTGATTGGCATCGACACACCTGAAACGGTTGATCCGCGACGTCCGATCCAGCGATTCGGTCGGGAAGCGAGCGCCTTCATGCACCGGCTTGTCGACGGCAAGCGCGTGCGAGTTGAATACGACTGGAATCGAAGAGACAAGTACAACCGAACGTTGGCGTACATCTATCTATTGGACGGCACGTTCGTAAACGCCGAGATCATTCGACAGGGTTACGGGTTCGCTTACACCAGGTATCCGTTCAAATACCTGGAGCAGTTCAGGAAGCTCGAACGTGAGGCTCGCGAAAGGAACCTTGGACTCTGGGCCCCAGACAAGAAAACGGTTCCGCCGGCCGCCCGGTCCAACAATCGCTCACAATCCACTTCACAACAGGTGACCGTTTATGTCACAAGAACTGGAACGAAATATCATCGTGCTGATTGCCCACTCCTGGCCCGCAGCCACGCGACTCCGATGGCGTTAGCCGAAGCGATCAAGAAACACGGACCATGCGCGATCTGTAAGCCGCCGGCCCCATGACAGAGACGCAGAATCTGCCATTAGACGCCATCGGCACCGGGACAAGAATTGCCCCCTTCCAGGCTGCTGGCTTTCAAAACCCCAACAATCTCAACCGGCGCGTCATTTGCAGTTGTTCCGACGCATGCCGTCAATTCGGGTTCTGTGTGTCGGAATCGTGGTAGGTGTCGCGCTCGGAATGGGAAGTGTATTTTTGTTGGCTGACGAGCCGGCCCTTGTCCTTCGCAACGGAATCCTGAAAGGATGGGAGGTGACGAAGGACAACGAAACGCTGGTGTGCAAAGACCCGATGATCTTTATCCGAGCGAAGCAGATCGAGTGCGATTGAGCAGCTCCGAGATCCGCCCGCCGCGCATCGCCTGAATGTCTTCCTGGTTCTTGAGCAGGATGCCGAGCGTCTGCTCGATCGCGTCGGCGTCGAGCTCCTGGCGATCGAGCGCGACGAGCGCGGCGACCCAGTCCAGTGTCTCGGAGACGCCGGCGGCTTTGTAAAGATCCATCGCGCGGAGCTCCTGGACGAATGCGGTCACCTGCTCAGCCAGCCGCGCGGGCGCGCCCGGCAGTTTCGTCGTGACGATGCGAAGCTCTTTCTGAGCGTCCGGGTAATCGATCCAGAAATACAGGCAGCGCCGCTTCAGCGCGTCGTGCAGCTCGCGGGTCCGGTTCGACGTGATGATGACAATCGGCGGAGTGCCGGCGCGGATCGTGCCAATCTCGGGAATCGTGATTTGAAAGTCGCTGAGCAGCTCGAGCAAATAGCCCTCGAACTCTTCGTCAGCGCGATCCAGCTCGTCGATCAGGAGAACCGGCCGCGTCCCGCGGTTCGACAGCGCCTGAAGCAGCGGCCGCCTGATGAGAAATTCTTCGCCGAACAGCTCGCTCGCAGCCTTCTGGCGATCCACTGCGCCGGATGCTTCCATCAACCGGATCTCCAGCAACTGCCGCGCGTAGTTCCATTCGTACACCGCATGGCTGATGTCGAGGCCTTCGTAACATTGGAGGCGGATCAGGTCGGTGTCGAAGGCAGCAGCCAGCACTTTGGCGACTTCGGTCTTGCCGACACCGGCCTCGCCCTCGAGCAGCAGCGGACGCTGCAGCTTCAGCGCGAGATAGATGGAGGTCGCGAGGCCGCGATCGGCGATGTAGAGCTGTCGCTCGAGAAGCGCCTGCAGCTCGTCGATGGATGCGGGAACCACCTTTTATCGTGCGCGATCCGCCGCCGCGGTGAGCGCTCGCTTCACCCACACCGGCGCGACCGCCTTGCGGTAATCGGCCGATGCGTAGAGATCGCCGAGGATGTCGGCTCCCAAGTCCTGCGCGATCTGATGGGCCGCCTTCGCAATGGCGTCGGCCGACAGCGGCTGACCGACGAGCGCCTTCTCAACCGACCGGGCGCGCGTGGCCGTGGGGACGAGCCCGCCGATCGCCACGCCTGCGGCAGTACACGTACCGCCGGTCACCGTGACGCTCGCGGCGACGCCGATGACGGCGTAGCGCGACGCCGGATGCGAGAATTTCACGTACGCCATGCCCTGGCCCTTCTGCTTCGCGGGAATTTCGATCGCCGTGAGCAGATCCTGATCGTCGAGCGCGGTGGTCATCATGCCGGTGAAAAAACCGCCGGCGTCGACGGTCCTCGTTCCGCGCGGCCCGGCGATGGTGAACCGTGCGCCGAGCGCGGTGAGCACCGTCGGCAGGTCCGACGCCGGATCGGCGTGAGCGACGTTGCCGCCGATGGTCCCCCGGTTTCGCACCGCCGGATCGCCCACCTGTTGCGCCGCCTCGGCGAGCGCAGGGCAACTCTCGCCTAGCGCGTTGGAGGCCGCCAGATCGGCATGCGTGGTGAGCGCGCCGATGCGGACGGTTCCCCCTGTGACCGTCACGCCTTTGAGCTCCACGATGCGGCCGATGTCGATGAGCGCGGGTGGCGCGGCGAGACGCAGTTTCAGCAGCGGAATCAGGCTGTGGCCGCCGGCCAGGAGTTTGGCGCCAGGATATTTCCGCAGAAGCTCGCCGGCTTCCGCCACGGTGCCGGCGCGGTAGTAGTCGAACTCTGATGCATACATAAGAAGAACCTCGTAGTGCAAAAGGCAAAAGGCAAAGGGCAAAAACCCCTTTGCCCTATGCCCTCTGCGCTTTGCCCTATGCCTTCTGCGCTTTGCCCTCTGCCCTTTGCGCTTTGCCCTCTTGAATGGCCCGCCACACGCGTTCGGCCGTCATCGGCATCCGAAGCGGCTGGACGCCCAGGGGCGCGAGCCCGTCCATCACGGCGCTGTACATCGTCACGGTCGACGCGATCGTGCCGGCTTCGCCAACGCCTTTGAGTCCAAGCGGATGATGCGGCGACGGCGTGACCGTCGAAATCACCTCGATGTCGCAGAGCGTGTCGGCGCGGGGCAGGGCGTAGTCGAGCATCGACCCCGTGACCAGCTGCCCGTTCTCGTCGTACACCGCTTCTTCCCAGAGCGCCTGACCCAGACCCTGCACGACGCCGCCGTGCACCTGGCCTTCGACGATGACCGGATTGATCTGCGGGCCGCAGTCGTCGAGCGCGACGTACCGCTTGAGATCGATCTGTCCCGTCTCCGGATCGACTTCGACCACCGCGACGTGCGATCCGAACGGATACGTAAAGTTGGGCGGGTCGTAGAACATCGACGCCTCGAGTCCCGACTCGACGTCCTTCGGCATGTTCCACGACAGGTGCGCCATCAGCGCGACCTCCTGAATCGTCTTCGCCTTGTCGGGCGATCCCTTCACGAAGAACCTGCCGTCGGCGTAGTCCATGTCCTCGACCGAGGCTTCGAGCAGGTGCGCGGCAATGACCTTGGCCTTCTCCTTGACCTTGCGCGTCGCGAGGATCAGGGCCGCACCGCCGACCGCGGTCGTCCGGCTGCCGTAGGTGCCCCATCCCATCGGGGTGACGTCGGTGTCGCCGTGAAACACCTTGACGTCGTTGGTATCGACGCCGATCTCGCTGGCGACGAGCTGGGCGAACGTCGTCTCTTCGCCTTGACCGTGCGGCGACGCGCCGATGAAGACGTGAACCTTCCCTGTGGGATGGACGCGCACGATGGCGCTTTCCCACAGACCTCCCTGGAAGCCGATCGCGCCGGCGACCTGTGACGGCCCGAGTCCGCAGATCTCGACGTAGGACGCCACGCCGATGCCGATGTAGCGTCCCTTCTTGCGCGCGTCCGCCTGCTCCTTGCGCAGCTCCTTGTACTTCACGTGATCCAGGATCTTCTTCAATCCCGCCGGGTAGTCGCCGCTGTCGTAGGTGAGCCCGGTGATGACCGTGTGCCCGTTCTCGAAGCGCGGGATCATGTTCTTCAACCGCAGGTCAACCGGATCCATCCCGATCGTGCTCGCCAGCTTGTCCATCATGCGTTCGATCATGAACGTCGCTTCGGGTCGTCCGGCGCCGCGATACGCCTCGACCGGCGTGGCGTTGGTATATACGCCGTGGACGTGTTCCTTGACGGCGGGCAGGTTGTACACGCCCGACAGCATCAGGCCGTGCAGAATCGTCGGGATGCCGGGCGCCGCCGTCGACAGATACGCGCCCATGCCCGCCCAGATCTCGGCGCGCAGTCCGAGGATCGTCCCGTCCTTCTTCGCGGCGAGCTCGACCTCCTGGATGTGATCGCGGCCGTGCGTTGTCGCCTGATAGTTCTCGCTGCGCGTTTCGTTCCACTTGACCGGCCGATTCAAGGTCATCGCGCAGAAACAGGTGATGAAGTCCGCCGGATACGCCGCGATCTTGCTGCCAAACCCGCCGCCGACTTCAGGGGCGACCACACGCAGCTTGTCTTCCGGCACGCCGGTGACGACCGAGGTGAGGTAGCGGAGGATGTGGGGGTTCTGGGTCGTGTTCCAGAGCGTCAGCTCTCCCGACGCGCCGCTCCACTGCGCGAGCGCGGCCCGTGGCTCCATCGCGTTGGGAATGAGCCGTTGCTGAACGATGCGCTCCTTGACGATGACTTCAGCGTTCTTGAAGGCGGCGTCGATATCGCCGCCAGCCACCACCCAGTGAAACGCCTCGTTGTTTGGTATGTCGGCGTGCAGCTGCGGCGCGCCGGGCTGGGCCGCTGCCTTTGGATCGGTGACTGCGGGCAACGCGTCGTAGTCCACCTCGAGGAGATCGAGCGCGTCGTACGCCTGATACGCGGTCTCGGCGACGACGACCGCCACGATGTCGCCGACGTAGCGGACGGTGTCCCTGGCCATGCACGGGTAGCCGGCGATCTTGAGGTTCGCGTTCGGCAGCAGCCACGCGCACGGCACCGGCTTCAGCGCGTCGATGTCCGCGGCCGTGTAGGCGGCCAGCACGCCCGGCGCCGCTTTCGCGCGGCTGACGTCAATCCTCGTGATGCGCGCGTAGGCGTGCGGGCTGCGCAGCATGGCCGCGTGGACCATCGCCGGCAGCGTCAGATCGTCGGTGTACAACGCGGTCCCGGTAATCAGCCGCGGATCTTCCCGCCGCCGGATGCCTGAGCCAAAAATTCGGGAGCTCATGGCTGTTTCCCTCCCATCGTGATCGAGGCTTCTCGAACCGCGCGCACGATGTTCTGGTAGCCGGTGCACCGGCACATGTTGCCTTCCAGGCCGTGCCGAATCTCCGCGTCGCTCGGCGTTGGATTCTGGCGAAGCAGCTCGTGGGACGCCAGGATCATGCCCGGCGTGCAGAAGCCGCACTGTAACCCGTGCTTGTTCCAGAACGCCTCCTGGAGCGGGTGCAGCTTGCCGGGGGGTGCGAGTCCTTCGATAGTCGTGACGGCGCTACCGTCCACCTGCACGGCCAGACAGGTACATGACCTGATCGCCACGCCGTCGAGCAGCACCGTGCACGCACCGCACTGACTGGTGTCGCACCCGATCTTGGTACCCGTGACGCCACCGAGGTCGCGGATGAAATGCACCAGGAGCTGACGCGGTTCGACGTCGCGTTGATAGCGACGGCCGTTGACGGTGATGCCGACGGGCACTTTCACGATGTCACCTCCGCTGCACGAATTTCGGGTATTGTAGGCCGCCGGTCGCGTCCAGCGCTCGTGATGATATACTCCCGCGCTTGGCGTGCCACTCCGTCGCGTCGCGACCATGCACGGCCAGCTCTCAGCAAGACTTTACCTAATTTGTTTTGAAAGGAGTGGTTCCACATGGCAACGGACTTTTTCATCGGTGAATCGCTGGTCGGCGACGGGAATGAGATCGCGCACATCGATCTGATCATCGGATCGAAATCGGGACCTGCGGGGTCTGCCTTCGTTCATGCCCTCTCGAATCAGAAGGACGGCTTCAGCACCCTCCTCGCGGTCGTGACGCCGAACCTGGCGGCCAAGCCCGACACGATCCTCTTCAACAAGGTCACGATCAAGGGCGCCACGCAGGCGGTGCAGATGTTCGGGCCGGCGCAGGCGGCGGTGGCGCGGGCGGTCGTCGACTCGGTGGCCGATGGCACCATCCCGAAAGACAAAGTGGACGACTACTGCGTGCTTGTCGGCGTGTTCATCCACTGGGATGCGAAAGACGACAAGAAGATCTTCGACTTCAACTACAAGGCAACCAAGGAATCGATCAGCCGCGCCCTGAAGGGGATCCCGAAGGCCGACGAGGTCATCACGAAATCGAAGACGGCGAAGCACCCGTTCGCGGGCGGCGCCGAAGGCTAGAAACCCTCAGCGCGAGGGCGACGCGCGGTTGTCGCCCTCGTGCGTCTCTCCCGGCGCGGTTCCCGCTCGCCTTGTCCCTCCATCCTGCCTTGGGATTATGAAGAACCTGCTCCTCCACCTCGACAGCTCTCCGCACCCGAGCGTCTTCGATCGCATCGTCGCCTTTGACGCTGGTGCTGACGAAGTCCTGAGCTACGGCAGCGTGACGGAGGAGGCGGTCCGCGATCTCGTGTACGGCGCGATGTTCACGCGAGGCCCCAAGGATCTCCGCCACTCTGCGATCTTCATCGGCGGGACCGACATGGCCGTGGGCGAGAAGCTCCTCGCGGCCGTGCGGAAGACGTTCTTCGGCCCGCTGCGCGTGTCGGTGATGCTCGACTCGAACGGATCGAACACGACGGCGTCCGCCGCGGTTGCGAAGCTGCAGCAGGCCGCCGGCGGCAGTCTTCAGGGACGTCGCGCTGTGGTGACGGCCGGTACGGGTCCTGTCGGCATGCGAGCGGCCGGCCTTCTTGCGCAGGCTGGCGCCGACGTCACCATCACCTCCCGCCGGCCCGAGCCAGGCGCGCAGGTTGTCGAGCGGATCCGGCAGCGTTTCGGCGGCACCGTGCGCGCGGCGACGCTGGCCGACCGCTCGCAGGCGGCCGCCGTCATCGGTGCCGGCGAGGGAGCCGAGCTGCTCCTCAACGCGGGTCCGGCCGGCGTCTGTCTGATCCCGCGCGACGCCTGGGCCGGACGCGCCGGACTGCGCGGCGTGGCCGACGTCAACGCTGTCCCGCCGCTCGGCGTGGAAGGCATTGACGTCACCGACGATGGCGTGGAGCGTGAGGGTGTGACGGTGTTCGGGGCCTTGGGCGTCGGTAGTCTGAAGATGAAGATCCACAACGCGTGCATCTTCCGCCTGTTCGAAAAAAACGATCTCGTGCTCGATGCCGAGACGATCGCTGAAATCGCTCGCACCGGTACTTAGGGACCAAGGACTTTTCCCATGCCGCGCGTGATCGGGATCGACCCCGGCACAGTGAGCATCGACGTCTGTGGACTCGACGATGGGCATGTCTTCCTCGACCGATCGCTTCCGACGTCCGAGGCGCTCATCGATCCGTCGGTGCTCGCGGGATTGCTCGACGCGGCTCATCGCGCCGCTCCGCTGGATCTCGTCGCGGGACCATCCGGTTACGGCCTGCCGCTCACGATGGCCCGCGACCTCACAGACGATGACCTTCGGCTCGCCTGCCTGGCGGCCGAGGGAGAGTCCGGAGGGATCGAAGGACTCCGGTCGCTGATGCGGGTCCTGGCGCGCTCCTCGATGCCGGTGGTCTTCACGCCCGGCGTCGTGCACCTTCCGTCGGTACCCGCGCACCGGAAAGTGAACCGCGTCGATATGGGCACCGCGGACAAGGTGTGCGCGGCCGCGCTGGCTGTGCGCGAGCAGACCGAACGACGCGCGTGCGCCGTGCAAGACGTCTCGTTCATCCTGCTCGAATTGGGCGGCGCGTTCACGGCGGCGATCGCCGTCGATCGCGGTGCCATCGTCGACGGCGTTGGCGGGTCGTCCGGACCGCTCGGCGCGCGCGCCGCCGGCGCGCTCGACGGCGAGGTCGCGTTCCTCGCAGGCTCCGTTTCGAAGGACCTGCTCTTCGGGGGCGGCGCCGCGACGATCGCTGGAGCGCCCGCGGCGACGGCCGAGTCGCTCGCGGCGCCGAGCACGCCACGCGGCCACCTGGCGTGGGACGCCTACGTCGAGAGTGCTGTGAAAGCCGTGGCGGCGCTCGCAGTGGCGGTGCCGCAATCACGTGAGGTGATTCTGTCCGGACGGGTGGCTCGCGTCGCCGGCGTCCCGGAGGAGTTCGCGCGGCGCCTCGCCGGCGTGAGAGCCGATGCCTCGGTGCACGTCCTCACCGGCTTCGCCCCGACAGCCAGTCAGGCGGCCCAAGGCGCCGCGTTGATCGCCGACGGGCTTGCGGGCGGTCGGTCGGCGCCGATCGTCGATGCGCTGCGCATCCGCGAGGCGTCCGGCACGGTGCTCGATCATCTGCACGTGATCTCGCCGGCTGCGGCGCGATTGCGCGTTGGGATGGCGTGAGGTGGAGAGGCCGGGCGCTGCCACGTCGCCGGCTGCACGCGTCCTCATCGCAGGGGTCTCGACGCGCGCGGCCGCGACATCGGCGGCGCGGGCCGGCTTCACGGTGACGGCGATCGACGCGTTCGGCGATCTCGATCAGCACCCGTCGGTCCGTAACCGCTCGCTTGGGCGCCGCTTCACCGCGCACGCTGCGGCGCGGGCCGGCCGCGGCATCGAGTGCGACGCGGTCGCGTACCTTTCGAGCTTCGAGAATCATCCCAACGCCGTGACCGCGCTCGCTGCCGGACGCGCGCTGTGGGGAAACGCGCCGGCGGTGCTGTGGCGCGTACGCGATCCGCTGCTCGTGGCAGAAGCGCTCGGTCGGCGGGGGATTGCCGCGCCCATCGTGCATGTGGCGCCTGAGTCGGCGGACCTCATTGAGGCGGCGGACCTAATAAGGTCCGACCTACATCGACATCGCTGGCTCGTGAAGCCGTTGAAGTCGGGAGGAGGACACCGCGTGCGAGCCTGGCGCCGCGGCACGCTCATCCCTCGCGGCTGTTATCTGCAGGAGCTCGTCGAGGGAACGCCCGGCTCGGTGGTGTTCGTCGCGGCCGGCGGACGCGCGGTCCCGCTCGCCGTGTCTCGACAGATCGTCGGCGACCACGCCTTCGGCGCAGCAGGATACCGGTACTGCGGGAACATCCTCGCGACCGGCGATGTCGAGCTGGTGGATCGAGCGTGCGCGCTCGCCCGCGCAGTGGCCGAGGACTTCGACCTTGTCGGCGTCAATGGCGTCGACTTCATCGCCCGAGGCGGCGTTCCGTACGCGATCGAAGTGAACCCGCGGTGGTCCTCGTCGATGGATCTTGTGGAACGCGCATGCGGGCTGTCTGTGTTCGGCGCGCACGTTGCAGCGTGCGTCGGCGGCACGCTGCCTGCGTTCGATCTCGCGCAGGTGCGGTGCGGCCCTGGCGGCCCTGGAGGGATTGACGCGGTGGGCAAGGCGGTGGTGTTCGCGCGGCGCAACGTGACCGTCGGCGACACGACCGCGTGGCTCGTGGGAAGGGGTGCCGACGAAGCCGGGGGCGTCGGCGACGTGCCCCGTCCGGGCGACCGCATGGCGGCGGGCCGGCCGGTCTGCACCGTGTACGCCTCCGGCGTCGACGAGGCGTCCTGCTACGCGGCGCTCGTCGGGCGCGCCGAGCGCGTATACGCGGACCTCGCCGCGTGGGAGCGGCAGGTCGCGTGACCGACCGCGGATCCTACGTACCCGGATCCGTGGGCGGCCGGACCGCCCGCCACCGGGCCGCTGGTGCGGGCGCTGCAGGACCGCCTTGCCGCGCAAAGATAAACTTTTGCCCCCGGTTTGTTGTATTCTTCAGCGGTGATCCTGGGCCGCCTTCCAGTCGCGACGGGAGAAATATCGATGAGGCATCGTGTCTGCGGCCTTTTGGCCCTCGGTTTGGGCCTGTTTCTGGCGTCCGCGCCGGTGATCGCCCACCACGAGATTGCGGCCAAGTTCGACGACAACAAAGCGGTGACCCTGAAGGGGGTTGTCAGCAAGATCGATTGGCTCAATCCGCACGCCCACTTATTCATCGGCGTCCCCGATGGCAGCGGCGTTGCGATTTGGGCCATTGAGCTCGAAAGTCCGGTGGAGCTTCGCAAAGGCGGCTGGACGCGCGACTCGCTGAAGATTGGCGACGCGCTCACCGTTCGCGGCATTGCCGCCAGAGACGGAAGCCGCCAGGCGTGGGCGAAGTCCGTGGTGATGACCACGACCGGCAAGAGCTTGTTGACCGTGCCGGCCGCTGCGTCTTCTGCGTCACGTGCCGCTCGGCCCACGCCTCGGTGGCCGGACGGCCAGCCGCGACTCGGTCCCGCGCCAGGCGAGACAGGATATTGGGCGAACCCGAGCTCCACGGTGATGGTGGAGAACGCCGCGAAAATTCCGATGGACGCCTACGGCCTCCTGCGCAACATCACGGATGTGGACAAGGTCGCACCCTTTCAGCGCTGGGCTCGAGACCTCTACGAATTGCGGCAGCGCAATTTTCTGAAGGACGACCCGATGTTCCTGTTCTGCAAGCCTGCGGGTGGCCCGCGCCAGTTCCAGATGCCCGAGGGCCTGCAGTTTGTCGAGGACCAGAATCGCAAGCGGATTTTCGTCTTCGTCGGAGGCGGCGATCATAACTACCGCATCATCTATACGGACGGCCGCAAGCAACAAGGCCAGTTGCGGGGCGATGCAGACAACCCGCTGTATTACGGGCGCGCCGTGGCCAAATGGGAGAAAGATACGCTGGTCGTCGACACCAACAGCTTCAACGAAAAGTTCTGGTTTACCAATGGCGGCCTGCCGCACTCCGAGAAGCTGCACCTGATCGAGCGGCTCACGCGCACCGATGCCAATACCTTGAAGTACGAAGTCACCATCGACGATCCCGGCGCCTACACGCGAACCTGGTCCACCGGGTGGAACCTGCAGTGGATGGCCGGCGAAGAGCTTCCGCTGTATTTTTGCCAGGACAACAGACCATAATGTATCGTTCTCGTTCACGGTTAAGAGGAGGATTTCCAATGAGATTACGCACGGTTGGTCTTCTGGCCCTCGCTTTGGGTGTGATGCTGTCGGCCAAACCGGTCAAAGCACACCACTCCTTTGCGGCGGAATTCGACAATACCAAGGTGGTCAAGAAACAGGGATATGTGACGAAGGTCGAATGGACCAATCCCCACGTGTGGTTCTATCTCAACGTCAAGAACGACGACGGCACCGTCACCAACTGGGGCTTCGAGATGGGGCCGCCGCACGGACTCCAGACCAGGGGATGGACGCGCACGACGATGAAGCTGGGCGACGAAGTGATCGTGGAGGGCACGGCCGCTAGGAACCTGAGCAACCGCGGCAACGCCAGGACCGTAACCATGGCGTCCACGGGACAGCGGATGGGCGCGGCCTCCAGCGAAACCGAGACACCCTAACATCCGCGACCGACGTGCAGATTTCCATACTGAGGTCAGGATATGCGTAAGCGTCTCATCGTCGCGTCTGTGGGCCTGGGGCTGGCGCTTGTCACGCTGCCGGCTGCTTCGTCATTTTCGCAGGCAGCGCCGCAGGCACAGGCTCCCGCCGCTCCCGCTCCGGCTCGCGGACAGGGGGCGGGGCGCGGCGGCGGCCGCGGCGGTCCGGCCGCTCCGGCTCTGCCGGCGCCGCGCGGGGCGGACGGCAAACCGATCTTCGGTCCGCTTCCTGGCGAGCTCGGGGTCTGGTTGCCTGGCGGCGGCACGTTCGCCGATCCCGACACACCGAGCCGCGCCGCGATTGCGGGCGGTCCCGCAGCGCCCGGCGCACCTCCGAAACCGAAGTTGAGCGAAGTGCCGTTCCAGCCGTGGGCCCGCGCGCTTTACGCCTACCGGCAGGGCACGCAGTTCGAGCCGCATACGCGCTGCAAGCCTTCCGGCGGCTCACGCCAGTTCCTCACGCCGTACGGCGTCGAGTTCGTGGACATGCCGGAGCTCAAGCGCATGTACATCATGGACATCGGCGGCCCGCACACCTACCGGATCATCTATATGGATGGACGGGAGCATCCCAAGGATCTGGTGCCGAGCTATTACGGACACTCGATCGGCCACTGGGAGGGGGACACGCTGGTCGTGGACAACTTCGGGTTCAACGAACGGTTCTGGATGGATCGCCAGGGATCGCCGCACACCGAGAAGCTGCACTACATCGAGCGATTCACCCGCCTGAACATGAACGTGATCAAATACGAAATCACCATCGACGATCCCGGCGCGTACACAGCGACCTGGAATACCGGCTTCACGCTTCGCTGGAGTCCAGGACAGGAACTGTTTGAATACGTCTGCCAGGACAATAACTTCGCACCGGTGCTCATGATCGGTTCCGAGAAATCGGTCGATCGCACCAGCCGGATTGTTCCCTAGCGCTCGGGGCCTGGAGATAACGATGAGACGAAAAGCTGCCTGGTTATCGTGCGCGTTGGCCGTCGTCGCGCTTTCAGTGTCGGCACTGGCCCAGGAAGGTCACCCGCTGGTCGGCACGTGGTACGGCGACTGGGGCGCGACGCCGACGCAGCGCACGCAGATCACGGTGGTCATGTACTGGGACGGCAAGAATATCACCGGGACGATCGACCCAGGGCCCGATGCCGTCGCCATCAAGGTCGCGACGCTCGACTCCACGAAATGGATGCTTCATCTCGAGGCCGATGCCAAGGACAAATCAGGCGCACTGGTGAAGATCGTCGCCGACGGGAAGCTGGCGGACATCGGCTCGTACAACCGCACGCTGACCGGCACCTGGAACCACGGATCGACGAAGGCCGATTTCAAGCTGAAGAGAGACTAGAAACGCACTGGCGGGGGCGGACCCTGTTTATGGGGGCCCGCCGCCGCTGATGCAACCCGTCAGGCCCGGCGCGGGGTTTCCCCCGCCTCCTCCCCATCCACAGCAATAACGGACGCATTTCTCGGGCGCGACGTAGGTCGCCTTCAGTTTCTTTCGATACTCCGGATACATGGTGTCCGCGCCGCCGAGCACAGCCTCCACTGGGGTCGGCATCCGGATTGGTGTTGATGATGTAGCGAATCGGCTGATCGGTCAGCTTCTTTATCGCCGCCACGACCGCGTCCGCCATCTCCCTCGAACCCGAGTCCACGAGGACGACCCCATCGGGCCCGATTTGGACGGCGATGTTGCCGCCCGCGCGACCGATCATGTAAAAGTTCGGCTGCACCTGAAGCACCTCGAGCGCGTCGCCGCTCCGCTGATCCTGAGCGCGCGCAAGGTGCGCCGATACGGCGCTGACGCCAAGCACCGCGGCGATCACGATCGACCGGGCCACGTGGGAGATCGTCCGGTCGCCGACAGTCCGTTTCATCCAGTTCCCCGGGCGCAATATACACGTTTCTCGTCCGGCGATGGCGCAGAGTGACGTTCTGGCCGACCGCAGGCCGTGTGGACGTCACGGCGACGCCATTAACCGCCTGCGCGCTGCGTGCTACAATGGTTTTCTTTCGTAAATCTGACAGTTCCAGACCGTTATCCAATGGGAAACAAGCGCTTTATCATGAACGCCGGCCGCACGACCAAGCAGGGCCAGCAGATCAATATCGGGAAGGATTCACCCGAGTATCAAGCCATCGTGAGCACCATGACGATGCATCCCGATGATATGAAGGCGGTGGGAATTCAGTCCGGTGGCAGCGCCATGGTTCGGTCCGAGTACGGTGAGGTTACGTTCAAGTGCGTGGAAGGGAAGGTGCCCTTGGGAATGATCTTCATCCCTTATGGACCGCCCACGTGCCATCTCATGGGCCGATATACCGATGGCACCGGAATGCCCACCTCCAAGGGCTGGGAAGTGGAAGTCGAGGCGATCGCGTGAACGACATTCTTCTCGACCAGAAGAAAACCTGGATCCTGCGGGAAGTGTCTGAAGCCGCGCCCCAGGAACATGTCCCGGCCTGGGAGATGATTGAGGCCGGGCGGTACATGCCGCGCCGCATTCGTGGCAGCTTTCCCGGTCGGGAGCTTGGATGAACGTTCGTCATCCCGCCCGGTCAGGGTCGGGGCGAGACCAAGAGCGAGACCAAGAAATGATGTGGGAGATTCGATGACCCTCAACGTTGCGAGCAACGTCGTGCCCAACGCCACGTGCACGTTCTGCGGATGCGTCTGTGACGACATCGAGTTGCACACCGAAGGCGATCGCATCGTCAAGGCCAAGAACGCCTGCAGTCTCGGCGAGTCGTGGTTCAAACACCACACGGCGGAGCGTCTGTTTCCAGACGCGCTGATCGACGGGAAGCCGGCCACTCTCGACGCGGCCGTCGCAGCCGCGGCCGACTACCTGTATGCCGCCAACATGCCACTGGTGTACGGACTCAGCAACATCACGTGCGAGGCCCAGCGGGAAGCCGTGGCACTGGCTGAGTTGATCGGGGGTGTGGTCGACAGCCACACCTCGCTTTGACACGGCCCCACTGAGATAGCCGCCCAGTTGGGTGGCAAGATTACATGCACGCTCGGCGAAGTGAAGAATCGGGCCGACTTCATCATCTACTGGGGCGGCAACCCGGCGGAATGCCACCCGCGGCACTTCACCAAATACACGCTGACCCAGAAGGGCAGGTTCGTGCCGGAAGGGCGCAAGGGACGCTTCATGGTCCTGGTGGACATCCGCGAAACGCCCAGCGTGAAGGCTGCGGACCTCTTCCTGCAGATTCGGCCGGGCAAGGACTTCGAGGTTCTCACCACCTTGCGCGCGCTTGTCAAGAACCAGAGGGTCAATGCCGAGAGCGTGGCGGAAACCGGACTCTCGGTCGATCAACTCCAGGACCTCGTCAACCGAATGAAGCGCGCAAAATTCGGCGTGATCTTCTTCGGCATGGGGCTCTCGATGACCCGTGGAAAGCACATGAACTCGGCGGGCGTGCTCTCGCTGGCCGCGGAGCTGAACGCGTTCACCAAGTTCGTGTGCATGCCGATGCGAGGGCACGGCAACGTCACCGGATCGGACATGGTCCTGCGCTGGTCGACCGGCTACCCGTTCGGTGTGAGCTTGAGTCGGGGCTACCCCCGTTTCAATCCGGGGGAGTTCTCGACCGTGGACCTGATCGTCCGCGGCGACAACGACGCCGCGCTCATCCTCGGCGCGGATCCGGGAGCGACGATGCCGCAGCCGGGCATCGATCACCTGGCTCGCATTCCCACGATCGTGCTGGATCCCAAGGTGACTCACACGAGCCGCCTGTCCCGCGTGCACATCACCACGGCGGTCACAGGTATCAGCGCGCCGGGGACTGCGTATCGCATGGACGAAATACCCCTGCCGCTTCGGCCGGCGCTCAAGTCGCCGTATCCGACCGACGAAGAGGTCGTCCGGCGCATCCGCGAGGCGGTGGCCGCGAAGCCTGCCTGGTCGCCCGAGACGCACGTCCGCGCGGCAATCGCGTAATTATGAATTCAGAATTCGAAATTAGGAATTCGTGGCTCGAATTCTGAATTCTGAATTCCTAATTCTTAATTCCCAATTTCCCCAATGCTGCGCATAACAGGCGGGAAGGTTTACGATCCGGCCAACGGGATCGACGGCGTCGTCAAGGACGTCTGCATCTCCGACGGCCGCATCGTGTCTCAGGTCGAAGGCGGCCGCTCGATCGATGCCACCGGCCTGGTCGTATTCCCCGGCGGCGTCGACGTCCACACCCACGTGGCCGGAGCCGCGCTGAATTTCGCGCGCGGCCTGACGCCCGAGCACATGCGGCGTGGGCTGCCGTTCGTGCACACGCCCGAGTTCCGTGCCGGTCTCGGCGGCATCACCCCCACGACCTTCGCCACCGGGTACTTGTACGCGGGCATGGGCTGGACGACGGTGAACGAGGCCGCCATGCCGGTGCTCTCTGCGAGACACACGCACGAAGAGCTGCACGACACGCCCATCGTCGACAAGTCCACGCTCGTGTTGATGGCCAACAACGAAATCGTGCTGGACCTGCTGGAGGCGGGCGAACTGGAACGCGCCAGGCACGTCGTGGCGTGGCTGATCGGCGCGGCCAAGGCGTACGGCGTCAAGGCAGTCAATCCCGGGGGCGTCGTGAACTGGAAGTACGGGCACGACGCCAAGAAGCTGTTCGAATCGATTGACGGGTACAGCAAAGTGACGCCGGCCAGGATCATCTCGGACCTCGCGACCATCATCGACGATCTGGGTCTGCCGCACCCGCTCCACATCCACTGCAACAACCTCGGCGCTCCGGGCAACTTCACGACGACGATCGAGACGATGAAGGTCCTGGAGGGGCGTCGGGCGCATCTCGCGCACCTGCAATTCCACTCCTACGGTGGAGACGACTGGGGCTCGATGCGCTCGGAAGCGGCCACTGTCGCCGAGTACTTCAACACGCATACGAACTTCACGACCGACGCGGGGGCGATCCTGTTCGGCAACACCGTGACGATCACCGCCGACGGCCCGTGGCAGCACGTCCTCTATCAGCTCACCGGCCACAAGTGGGGCAACCTCGACGTGGAGAATGAGACCGGATGCGGGATCGTTCCCTACGTGTACAAAGAGCACAAGCTGGTCAACGCCATCCAGTGGGCAGTCGGATTGGAACTGCTGCTCCTCATCACCGATCCCTGGCGGATCTTCCTGACGACGGATCATCCCAACGGGGCGTGTTTCTGGCGATACCCGGAGCTGATCCGTCTTTTGATGGACGTGGAGTACCGGCGCGAGTGCGTGAACAGGCTGCCGGAGGAGGCGCAGAAGCGGATCGTTCTGGCGGATCTGGATCGAAAGTACACGCTGTCCGACATCGCCATCATCACGTCCGCGGGCCCGGCGCGCGCGCTGGGCCTCACCCAGAAAGGTCACCTGGGTGTGGGCGCGGACGCGGATGTGGCGCTGTATCACGCGAACCCGGATCCGAGCCTGATGTTCGAGTATCCGCGCTACGTGATCAAGAGCGGGGAAGTCGTGGTCGAGGACGGCGAGATCCGCTCGGTCAGCAACGGACGGCAGTTCCTGGTTCAGCCCCCGTTCGACGAGCACATCACGGAGTATTTGCGTCCGGTGTTCCAGAAGGTCTACACGATGTCCTTCGACAACTATCCGGTGGAGATGGAACGGATCCGGCGACCGGAGGTCATCGGGACGGTCTAAAGGCCGTCCGCTGCGTACGCTGCAGGGGAGGCCCTTCAGGGCCGCCCAAACAAGTCCGAGCATGATCACACTCACCCTCAAAGAGCCACCCAACGTTCCGCTCGAAGCGGAGATGATCTCGCCGGACGTGATGGCGGCGCTGACAAACGACGAGATCCGCGCCCTGCCGGTTTATCTGGGAAAGCGGCAGCGCCGCGTGGAGGACTTTTTCGACGTCGAGGGCCGAGCGAGCGACGAGGTGGAGATCCGCGGCGACCTGGCGAAGGTCAAATGGATCGGCCGCGGCATGACTCGGGGCCGCATCACCATCGCCGGCAACGCCGGCATGCATCTCGGGGCGTACATGAAGGGAGGCACGATCGAAGTCTCCGGCGACGTTTCGGACTGGCTCGGCGCAGAGATGTCGGGGGGACTCATCCGCGTTCGCGGCAACGCCGGTGGACAAGTGGGGGCGGCCTACCGCGGAAGCCTCTCGGGGATGACGGACGGGACGATCGTCGTCGACGGCACGGCCGGCCTCGAAGTCGGCATGCGGATGAAGCGAGGCATCATCGCGATCGGCGGCGCAGTGAGAGACTTCGCCGGCTTGCAGATGAAAGGCGGTACCCTGATCCTCCGCAAGGGAGCCGAGCTGCGGACTGGTGCCTGGATGCTTCGCGGCACGATTATCACGTTGACGCCCCTCCAGCTCCTGCCGACGTTCACGTACGCGTCCGCGTACAACCCGACGTTCCTGCGTCTGTACGCGAGGCACCTGGAATCGCTCGAATTCGCCATCCCGTTTGAAGAACAAGATGGGTCCTACGAACGTTACACTGGCGACGCGGCCGTTCCGGGCAAAGGCGAGATTCTGGTCTGGAAGCCCCGGGCGTCTTGAAACCGCGTACTGGGTCAGTTTGAGTTTCGGCGTCGCGTCTCGTTTGTGACGCCCCGCCCTGGCCTCGGTAATCGCCTCCGGGTCGGCGTGCCGGACAGCGCGTCCTGCGCGTCGTACTCGGCCGCTCACGCGGCGGTCAAGGGGTTCATCGACGGTCCGGCACCTGCGCGGGTTCGCCGTGGAGGTGATGCGGACGTCACGGCCAGGTTCATTGCACGTCGTGACCGCCGCGATGAGACGCTCCGGCCGCGCTGTCATGCGATCGTGCGCGGCACGCCTCCACGTCGGCGATCACCGAGGCCACGGCAGGGCTCGTGAGGACAGCCGGCCGAGGGGCCTCGGGCGGCGACGCATCGAACTCGCGCGTCGGGCGATCGGTGGAAAACGCGTCCGGGAGGCGGCCCGACCGGGTCGCGCCGGATTGACGCCCGGATGCGACGTGTTACCACGGTCGGTCCCTGTTCATGGCCGAGGCGTGGGAGGAAGCTGACGCGACGCGGGGTGCGACAGCGTTGGCCGGGAGGACGCGTTTTCCGCGCGACGTTCGGGCGGCGCGGCCCGAGGTCCCTCGGCCGGCCACGCGAAACTGACCCACCACTTGACCGGTATCACACCCGGTTGTTCTCGCAGTCTGCTGTACACTTCCTCTTCAACATGACGGGCGAAGCACCGGTGACCCCGGTCACCATCGAACGCCGCGGTGTGCGGATCGTCGACACCTTTGCCGAAGCGTTCGACATGCGCGCCGCGCGCGTCGTGATCACAGCCCAATCGCCGGTGTGGGCGCGGACGGCGGCGCAGTCCATGACCGGCTTTGCCACGTCGGTCATCGGCTGCAAAGTCGAAGCGGGCATCGAGGCCGATCTGGGTCCTCAGGAAACGCCCGACGGGCGGCCTGGCGTCAGCGTGCTGGTGTTTGGCTTCGACCTCGAGGGACTCGGCGGCCGGCTGGTCGACAGAGTGGGCCAGACGGTGCTCACCTGTCCGACCACGGCCTGCTTCGACGGTTTGCCTCAGGCGGCCGATCGCGTCGTCGTCGGCGGACAGCTGCGCCATTTCGGCGACCGGTTTCAATCGAGCAAATTCCTGGACGGGCAGCGTTACTGGCGGATCCCGGTGATGGAAGGCGAGTTCCTGGTGCAGGAACGGTTCGGGATCCAGGAAGCCATCGGCGGCGGCAACTTCCTGATTCTGGCCAGGAACCAGGCCGCCGCGCTCACCGCGGCGGAATCGGCGGTCGAGGCCATGCGCCGGCTGCGCGGCGTCGTGCTGCCGTTTCCCGGCGGGATCGTGCGCGCCGGGAGCAAGATCGGTGCGAAGCACTACAAGAAGATGATTGCCTCCACCAACGACGCGTACTGTCCGACGCTGCGCGGACGGTCCGGCGTCGCGAGCGAGCTGCCCGAGGACGCCAACGCCGTGCTCGAGATCGTCGTGGACGGCCTGGATCGTCCGGCAATCGAGCGCGCGCTGCGCGTCGGCATCGAGGCCGCCTGCCGTCCTGGTGTCGTCGAGATCTCGGCGGGCAACTACGGCGGCCAGCTCGGAAAACACCACTTCCGCCTGCACGAATTGGTGAATTCGTGAGTTGGTGAGTGTGAGCCCCGGCGTTCACGTCGGAGGTCACAGACGAGGAACTGGCAGAATGGATTCGAAAACACCGCACCAAGCGGAAGTGATCTTTCTGACAGCCTAACGGGATCGGTAACGGCGAGATCCTCGAACTTCTCGGGGAGGATACTCAGCTCAATGTTTTATCTCGACCACCAGGTACCTTGCACAGCGCTCGAAGTGGGACGAGGCGCAGCCCCCCGAGCACCACAGCGCCCCGCCAGTGGCCGGTAGCCGATCCGGGCTGCGGCACGCCGTGTCTTCGCTGCTCGTTCCAACTCTCGTCCAGAGTCGTGCTGTCAACGGCTTCTTCTCAACGCAGTTTTCAGCCTGCTGTCCTGCAACCTCAGGTCCGCAACCGATCTCAGGGGACAACAGTTACTCTTCCTTCATGCCCAGATCGTCATGAAGTGCACAGATGTACGAAAAGACTCCTGCATGCGGAAACGTGACCCTGAATCGCGTAACGCCAAGCGGTGCCTGAGCGAGCCCCGTCCGTTCTTGCGGTGCCGAAACGATGAACCCCGAGTGCGCAGTGTCTGATGGTCCAGATTAGTCCACTTCACGGTCTCCCCGGCATGGATGACGGTCGATTCGTGCAGGAAGCGCATGACCGACAGGGTTTCAGATCCTCCTGTGCTATCCTGATGCCGATCTCGACGCGTAAATTTGCGCGGATGTCAATTGGAGGTTCGTATGAAACGCATTGTTCTGTGTGTCCTCAGTGTCATGGCGGTCTCGGCCAGCGCGTTGATGCAGGCGCAGGGAGGCCGTGGCGCGCCGGCGCCGCCGCCACCGTCGCTCGAGCCGGGAGCGTCGCAGGCCGACGTCGACAAAGCCTTGCTTGCCGCCCCGGGCAATTTGGGGGCCCAGGCGACGGTCATCAAGTGGAAACCCGACCAGACGTACGACACGTTGAGGAAGGGCACGAACCGTCTGGTCTGCTACGACCGGTCGGGCTTTCCTGGACAGCAGCCGTTCTCGATTGAGTGCACCAGCCTCGGCAACCTGAACCGGGCCGCTCAGAATCTAAAGTTCGAGGCGATGGGCGACAAGAAACAGGCAACGCTCGATGCGGCGGAAAAGGACGGAACCCGTGTGAAGCCCGAGTTCGGGTCGGTGTGGTACCACCTGATGGGCGCCGACCGGGCGACCGCTCGCACGCACATGACCATCGCCGTGCCGGGCGCCACGACGCAGTCCCTCGGACTGCCCGACAACGGCAGGGGGGGTGGCGTGTGGATCATGAATGCGGGCACGACAACCGCCCACTTCATGATACCGGGCGAATAGAAGGCGTCCATCGGCCGCGCACGTCGCTGTTTCGAGCCTGGGACCCTCTGCGTCACGTCGAAACAGTCAATGAGAGGGCCGGGATCCGTCGATCCCGGCACCGCTCCCAATACTGACGGGCGGCGTCGCAAGCCACCCGCGCTTCAGCACGGTCGTAGCTCGGGCTGCCTGCCAAAATCGATCTTAACTGGACATCGTAGAGATTAGGTGAACGAGAGGTTATGAAGCATCTGATCTTGAGCCTTTTCGCAGTTGCAGCGCTGTCCGCAGCCCCCGGCAAACAGACGTTCACCGGCACCATTACGGACAACATGTGCGCCAAAGCCGGTCATTCCCAAATGCGAATGGGGCCGACGGACGCCGAGTGCACCATTGCCTGCATCAGTGCCCATGGCGCCACGTACGTTCTGTATGACGGCAAGGACGTCTACACGCTGAGCGACCAGCAGACGCCGGAAAAGTTCGCGGCACAGAAAGTGAGGGTCATCGGCACGCTGGACGCCAAGACCAAGACGATCCAGGTGGACTCGATTGCCGCGGCAAAATGAGCCTCGTATTTTGCAAGTCTGGCGCGCAGGATCTGATCGAAGAACTGGTGCGCCTCGAATGTGGGACGCGGATATGATGTGTTCCTCGATGACGTGTGTCGCTGGGCGGTAGAGACAAAGGAGGAGCCATGACAAAACGCCTTGCCGGGTTCGCCGGCCTGATCGCCGTGTTCGTCGGGTTGGCCATTGCAGCCGCAGGGGCGCAGGCTCCCGCCGGACAAGCGGGCCGAGGTGCGCCGCCGGCGCCCACGCCGCCATGCGGCCCGAATCTACCCGCCGACGTCAAGAACGTGACGAAGGATTCCCGCTGCTTCGAGCTGAGGACCTACACGGTGCGCGAGGGCAGCTCGATCGATCTCCTGCACACACGATTTCGCGAGCGCACGACCCCGCTCTTCAAGAAGCACGGCATGACCATCATCGGGTACTGGCAGCCGGTCACCAAGCCCAACACGCTGATCTACCTGCTCGCGTACAAAGACGGCGCAGCCAGAGACGCCGCATGGGCGGCGTTCGGGGCCGATCCAGACTGGGTCAAGACGCGAACAGAGATGCAGGTCAACGTGCAGGTCGACAACATCTTCATGAGCGCGACGGACTACTCGCCCATGAAATAGATCCGAACTTTCAGAAGATGAACTGAAGCCCTACTTGCATCGTCCGGCTCCCGGTCTTCCCGATGATCGATCCGAAGTCTCCCGAGTTCGGGTTGATCACGGCGTTATCCAATCGCGGGTGATTCAGCACGTTGAAGGCTTCCCAGCGCAATTCGATCCGGTGATCGCTGTCCAACCTGACGCTCTTTCGAAGCGACATATTGAGATCCCAGAAACCGGGCTGACGCAGCGGATTCTGACCCTGATTGCCGAACGTTCCCGCGGCGGGATTCTGGAAGGCGCTCTTGTTGAACCAGATCGCCCGCGTGCCGTCGAAATCCGTGAGCCCGGTGTTGGGGTCGCCGACCAGGCCTAAAAACTGCTGGCCGCTGCCGGCTCCGACGCCGGCGAAATCGTTCGTCGGGCTTCGCACGTCGAACGGCACGCCTGACTGCGCCTGGAAGATCCCGGAGATGTCCCAGTTGCCAAACACGCCCCTCACCGCCGCGGGAGCCGAGTCGAGCATTGGGAACCGGTACCGGGCCTGACTCACGAAGACGTGCGGCCGATCCAGATCGGAGATCCCGTAGTAACCGGTATCGTCGTACGCGTTCGGCAGGATGTCCCCACGGCCGCTGGAATCGTCTTTGGTCCGCGAGAACGTGTACGCGGCTGTGAATCCGGCGCGCGAAGCACGCCGCTCGACCTGAATCTGCATCGCGTCGTACCGCGATCGTCCCGTCGTCTCGTAGAGCGTGATGGGGCCAAACCCCTTGTAGGGCCGCAGCGCGTTCACGTTGATCGTCGGGTTCGCCTGGATCGTGCCCGGCTGGAGCTGATTGATATTCCGCGCGCGTTCCAGATTCGAGGCCGCGCGACCCACGTAGGAGACCTGCGCGCGGATCGTGCCGGGCAGCTCGCGGTCCACGGTGGCGTTCCACGCCCAGGAGATCGGATTCGTGAAGTTCGGATCCTGCATGGCCATCACCAGCGGGAAGTTGCGCGTCTGGGCGCCGCCGGGCAGGTCGACGTTTCCGTTGATGACGGTCTGCATTTCGGACAGCGGCGGATTGAACCCGTAGGCCGCCGTCGTGTTGATTTGGACCCGGTTCAGAAACTTGCCGACGCCGGTTCGAAACGTGGTCTTGTCGTTGATCGCATAGGCCAACCCGAGTCGCGGCTGGAGCCCATCCTTCATCGTCTGGGCGAAACCGCGCGGCACGCCGTGATAGAGACGCTGAAGGTCGGCGAGCTGCGGGAAGTCGATAAGCGCCTGGGCCGTGGGGCCGTCACCAGGCAGCACGATTCCGTTGAAGCGGTCGCCGCTGACGATGAATCCGCCGGTGAGACTGGGATTGATGACCGCCGCTTTCGAGGGGTCGTAGAACAGAGGGTTGAACGATGCCAGCTCGTTGTCCTGAGCGCCCCAGGGCTCCCACAACGAGTAGCGGAGGCCGAGCTCGAGTGTCAGATCGCGCACGGGCTTCCAGCTGTCCTGGAGGAACGCGTCGTAGCCCATCGACACCCAACGGGTGTTCGGCTTGACGCCGAATTCGGTGTAGTCGTCGAACAGTCCCAGAATCACATTGGCCGCCGACAAGTTGGTTCCATCGGTCCGCGTGGTATCGGTGAATCGGAACGAACCGTTCTGGTTGACCGTCGCCGGCGACTGCGCGAACGTCAGCTGGATCTGGTCGTTCATCCCGGAACGCTCGACGCTCACACCCGCCTTGAAGGTGTGATTTCCGCTGATCTTCGTCACGTTGTCCGCCCACAGGAACACGAAGTCGTTCCAGACGCCCGGATACGCGTTGTTGTTAATCGACGTGAACCCTGACATCGAGAGGTTCGGCAGCTTGTCCGGATCCATCTTCGTGCCCGGAAAGAGCTGGCGATAATTGATGCCCAATTGCGACGCGAGCGGATACAGGAACGCGTCTGCGCCTCCGGGGCAGTAGTCGCAGGTCCGCTGACCGAGGAACCGCGCGGGTTTGGTCGATCCCCAGGAGAACGTGAGCTCATTCAGCAGCGTGGGTCGGATCGTGCTGGTAAAGGTCGCGGCCATCGTCCGACCGGGATAGTCCCAGACGCTCGAGTAGAGGCCCATGGCCTCGGGAATGTTCCAGATGTTCGGCGCCCAGGTGTGACGGATCGCGAGGCGGTGGGTGTTGTTGAGGACCCAGTCGACCTTGATGCTGTCTTTCCGCTGGTGATTGAAAACAGGCAGCGTGCCAATCCAGTTCGACGCCCCCTGTTGAAAACCAGGAATCGGCGCCGGGTAGGCGTTGAGCAACGCCTTGCCGTTTGGACTGAGGCGGAACGCCGGGATGACGTTGTTGGGAAACGGCTGTCCGGTTAGCGGATCGCGGATGATGCGCGCCCGGTTGAAGAACGGGTTCGCCGGGTTCAGCAGCTCGCTGAAGTCGCCGTTGCGCATCGCCAGGCTCGGCACCGTGGCCGTCTGGCTGTCCTCGGAGCGGTCCCGCGTCCATTCCTCGCCCCAGAAGAAAAAGAGGTTCTGCCTGTTCGTGTTGAATTTTCCCGGGATGTAGATCGGTCCGCCGAGCGTGAACCCGGACGCGTTGAACTCGTGCAGGGTTTTGTCGAGCCCGCTGCGGTTGCGAGTCCAGCTATTGGCGTCCAGCTTGTCGTTCTGGAAGTTCCAGAACATGTTGCCGCGGAAGTCGCGACTGCCGCTCTTGGTCACCAGCCGCAGTTGTCCCGCCGACGCCCGGCCCAACTCGGCCTGATAGTTCGTCGTCAGGACCTGCACTTCCTCCACGGTGTCGATGTTCTGCGCGCCCATCATGAAGCCGCCTGCGGCGCGCACGCGGATCGAGGGGGCGCCGTCAACGGTCGTGATGAACTCGTCGGCGCGGCCGCCGTTGATCGAGGTCACGCCGGTGGCGAACGAGTTCAGCGCGGATCCGCCGAAGGTGCCCATGTTTCCGCCCACGACGCCGGCCGTCAGTTGGGCGACTTGAGAGGCCCGGCGGCCACTCAGCGGAGTGGCGGCGATCTGCTCGGCGGTCACGGTTCGCGCGATGACGGCGGTATCGATCACGGTGGCCGACGCCTGCACGAGAACGGTTTCGCTGACCGCGCCGACCTGCAGCTGGACGTCCACACGAATATTGACGCCTGCATCCACCGGCACGCCGGTCTTCGTGAATCCCTTGAAGCCTGAAAGCGCGGCGTTCACGGTGTAGGTGCCGACCGGGACGTTCGGGAAGGTATACAGTCCGGTGTCGTTGGTGACGGTCCGGCGTTCCTGACCGGTGCCGGCGTTGGTCAACGTCACGTCCACGCCCGGAAGAACCGCTCCGGTCGCGTCCTGGGCGACGCCTGAAACCTGTGCCGAATCGAACTGAGCCTGCGCCGCTGTGGCCGACAGCAGCATGACGGCCACAGCCACGACCGAATGTCGACAGGACGTGAACGCCCGATGCATGTTTCCTCCGTTGACTGGTGAGTAGATGGCCACGCTTTTATAGCAATGGCCAGATACAGTCAAGTCACCATCTGCTATCGTAGGTTGGCTCCATGAACGTCATGAAGTTCGTCGCGCTGTTGGCTTTGTTCATCGGGGCGGTTCCCTTCGCTGGCGTCCACGAGCTCGGGCAGACTCCGTCCGCGAAGGTGTCGGGGAACTTAACGGATCAGGTCGGCGGCCTCCTGCCGTATGTCAGTGTCGTGCTCACGAACCGCACGAGCATGGCGCACCGCGAGGCTCGAACCGATCAGTTGGGTCACTTCGAGATCGAAGCGCTGACGCCCGGTGATTACCTGCTCGAAGCGGAGCGGTCGGGGTTTGCCACGCTTCAGGACAGCCTGAAGCTGGACGCGGGGGAGCATCTGCAGCACGACATCACGCTGCAGATCGGATCGCTCGAGGAACGCATCACCGTGGCGGACACGGATGTTCCGCGCGCCGCGGATCTTCTCGGCGAGCGTCGAGATTCGGGGGACGCAGAGAAGTGCGAGCTGTCGGCGGTTGGCGGGGACCTGCGGCCGCCGATGAAGATTCGAGACCCGCGGCCTGAGTATCCTCGACATCTGAGAGACGCCGGAATCAAAGGGTCAGTCGTCCTCGCCGGCCGTGTGTCGACCGATGGCCGGCTGCACGACTTGAGAGTCGTGACAGCGGCCCATCGCGAACTGGCCGACGCCTCGATGGCCGCCCTGAATCAATGGCTATGGACGCCGCCGCGTCTCGACTGCGTTCCGGTCGAGGTCAGCATGATCGTGACGGTCGACTTCAGCCTCCAGCCGTAGCTCCCTCTACTCGATCCCGAACGCGAGCAGCACGTTGCCTCCCGAGGCGCCGCTGCCGACCGCGTACCCGGAACCGACGAACACCATGCGTCCGGCCACCACGGCGCCCGAGGTGCTGATCGCGCCGCCATGGGCTGGGACCTTGTTGACCGTCTCGAAATTCTGAGCGGTGTTGAATTCCCAGAGCAGCTTCCCGTCAGTCGCCGATAGCGCGTAGAGCTTACCATCGGACGATCCCTGGAGGACGACGCCGGGGATGACCGTCGGCGCGGCGCCGAGCGAGGCGCCCCGGCCGCCGCCGGCCGGCGCTGGAGGAGTAAAGACCCAGACGCGCTCTCCGGTGGCGGGCCTGACCGCCGCGAGCCCCGCCCCGCCAAGTCCGTAGTACGCGAGCTGATCGTCGGCGGCGCCGCCCCAGACGATCGAGCCCCGGCCGCCGCGCCCGGCCCCGACCGCGGCTCCTGCCGCGTTGATTCGATACAGCAGCGCGCCGTTATTGTCGGGATCGAGGGCGAACACGTCTGCGCTCTTGGTTCCGGCGAGCAGCACCCGTTTGCCGTTCGGCAACGTCTTCAGGATCGGAGAGTTTCCGATGTCCATATCGGGCCCCATCGGATTCGGGCACGCCTCGCTGCGCACCGCGCCGTTGCACCCACCCATGAAGACGTCGCTTTCGGTCGCCTGATACGACCACAGCAGCCTTCCGGTGTTGATGTCGACCGCCATGATGGCGTCGGTCGTTCTCGGAGACGGCGCAGTCGTCGCGTCGCCGGTGCCGAAGTAGATCGCCTGTCGAACCGGATCGACGGTGGGCGTGTTCCAGACCGCTCCACCGGCCGGCTTGTACAAGGTCACGCCGTTGGGCTGCGTCTTATAAGGCTGCGGTTCCTCGGGAACGACCCAGGCTTTCCACACCTGCTTGCCGGTGTTCGCGTCAAGCGCGACGACGCTGCCTCGGGACGTGCAGCACGGATAGTCGGGAGTGCCGCTGCTGAACTCCTCGGATGAGGAAACAGGCACGAACAACTTGCCGTTATACAGTTTGGTGCCCGCCGTAATACGCGCGATGAAGTGGGGATCTGCTTTGGTCTTCCAGAGCAGTCTGCCGTTTTGTGCGTCCAGTGCGAAGATGTTGGCCTTCCCGTCGCCGAAGTACACGGCATACCGCGCGGTGCCCCGACCTCTGACCGGTCCAATCGTGACAGCGCCCCGCACGATCGATCCGTTTTCGAACGACCAGTAGACACAGCCGGTCGCAGCGTCCAGCGAATAGACGAACCCGTTGTCGCTGCCGACAAACACGCGTCCGGACGCAATCGTCGGTTGGCCGTTGGCAGAGACGCCGGTCGGATAGCCGAAGGCCCACTTCAGCTTCAACTGAGGGACCTGGGCGGCTGTCAGGCCCGCGGCCGTCGCCGGCTGGAACCTTGTATTCGACAGATCGGCGCCCCACCCGTTCCATGCGGCGCCTCGAGCGGGATCCGACAGCGTCGGATTGCTGGCGCACTTGTTCGGCATGTTCCGCGCGTCGCCCTGTTTCGCGCTCCCGAGCGGGCGTCCGCTCATGAACTCGGCCACGGCACGCTTCTGTTGATCGCTCAGACCCTGACTCTGCACCTGCATCGAGCCGGACACGAGCGCGTCGTAGGTTCGCTCCGGCGGCATGTCACGAATGGCTGCGGGCGATTGGGCGCGCTCGACCGTCGGATTGCCGTGACAGATTGAACAGCGAGTCTGAAACGTGGCCCACCCGCTTTCGGTGCCCGGCACACCTCCGCGTTGCCCTCCGGCTGGCGGAGGAGGTTGCTGTCCCGCTGCGGGCGCTTGTGGATTCGCGGCCGCCTGCGCTCCAGCCTCTGGATACACCGTGCCGACTGTCGTCAGAATACTGAGCGAGCCGCACGCGACGGCGGCCACAAGAATGAGTTTCGTTTTCACGCGGGAGCTCCTTATGGTCCTTCTTTTAGCCGAGGCGCACGAGCATGTCAAAGAGAAGATGGCTCGTTGAAGGTTAGAATCAGGCGCCTGACAATAGATGACATGCCGACCGATCTCGGGATGAACCATCGCGCGTGGGCGTTGGCCGATCGCTGCATCGAGCAGTCGACCGAGCTGCGCCTCGCCGTACACACGCTCGCGAGCGGCGCGCGCGTCATCGACGCCGGCGTTAACGTGCCCGGCGGCTTCGCCGCAGGGCGTCGGCTGGCCGAGCTGTGCATGGGCGGTCTCGGGCACGTCGCGTTTGGGTCGCTCGCCATCGGCGGCGAGACGTGGCCCGGTGTGCACGTGTGGACCGATCATCCGGCCGAATCGTGCATGGCGTCGCAGTATGCCGGATGGGCGATTGACCCCCAGGGGTTCTTCGCGATGGGCTCGGGCCCGCTGCGCGCGAAAGCGCGAGTCGAGAAAGAGCTGTTTGGCAAACTGGGATACGCCGAGGATGCCAGCCACGGAGTGCTCGTGCTGGAAGCGCGAACGTTGCCCACCGAGGAAGTCGCCGCGTGGGTGGCGGCAAAGGCGGGCGTCGCGTCCGGAGCGCTCACCATCGCCGTCGCTCCCACCGCCAGTCTGGCCGGCGGCGTCCAGATCGTGGCGCGGGTGCTCGAGACGGGACTGCACAAGATGGATACCCTCGGCTTCGACGTGCGCCGCGTGGTGAGCGCGATGGGCACCGCGCCGCTCGCGCCGACCGCGCGGAGCGACGTGCGCGCGATCGGCCGCACGAACGACTGCATTTTGTACGGCGGTCAGGCGCGCTACACGGTTCGTGCGCAGGACGATGAGCTGGCCGAGCTTGCGGAACGCCTGCCCGCGTCCGCGTCCGCTGATTACGGGACGCCGTTCTACGACATCTTCAAGCGCTACGACAACGACTTCTATAAGATCGACCCGATGCTGTTCAGCCCCGCCGAGGTGTGGCTCACCAGCGCGACGACCGGACGGACGTTCCACGCCGGGCGGCTCAATCCCGACGTGCTGCGCGCGTCGCTCTTCGAGAGTGGAACGCACAAGCTCATGCGATAATCTGCGCCTAGCGAGGACCCCACCGATGGTGAATTTTAAAGTCAACGGAACCGACCGATCGTTCGACGGCGATCCGGACATGCCTTTGCTCTGGTATCTCCGCGACGAAGCGCGATTGACGGGAACCCGGTTCGGGTGCGGCGCGGGATTGTGCGGCGCGTGCACCGTGCATCTGGACGGGCAGGCGGTCAGGTCGTGCCAGACGCCGATGCGCACGATCCAGAACAGGCGCGTCATTACGATTGAAGGCCTCAGCGCCGACGGCCGGCACCCGGTCCAACGGGCCTGGGCCAGCCTCAACGTCGCGCAGTGCGGCTACTGCCAGGTGGGGCAGATCATGCAGGCGGCGTCGCTGCTGCAGCGGACGCCGAATCCGAGCGACCAGGACATCGACCGCGCGATGGCGGGCAACATCTGCCGCTGCGGCACCTACCAGCGGATTCGCGCCGCGATCAAGATGGCGGCAAAGGAGCAGGCATGAGCGCCATCGACAACGTCAGCCGACGCCAGTTTCTCGGAGGCGCCTTCACGACGGGCGCCTTCGTCCTCGCCGCGCGCGTCCTGCCGGAGTCGGTGTGGGCGCAGGAGGCGGGGTTCCGCACCCGCGCGGAGTCGGCCGCGCTCAGCCCGAGCATCTACCTCGGCATCCAGCCGGACGGCACGGTCTTCATCGTCACACACCGATCTGAAATGGGCACCGGCATCAGAACGTCGCTGCCGATGGTCGCGGCCGACGAGCTCGACGCCGATTGGAGCCGCGTCACGATCGAGCAGGGCATCGGCGATGCGCGGTACGGCGATCAAAACACGGACGGCTCGCGATCGATCCGCGACTTCTACGAAGCGTTTCGGCGTGCCGGCGCGTCGGCGCGGACGATGCTGGTCGGCGCGGCGGCGGCGCAGTGGAACGTGCCGGCGGCCGAATGTGTCGCGCAGAATCACGAGATCGTGCATCAGGGGAGCGGGCGCAGGCTCGGATATGGCGCGCTGGTGCCGGCGGCCGCGCGTCTCGCGGTGCCGAGGCCGGAAACGTTGCAGTTCAAGCCGAAGACCGCGTGGCGACTCGTGGGTAAAGAGACCGCAATCTACGATCAGTCCGACATCATCACCGGCAAGGCGCAGTTCGGCATGGACGTGTTCCGCGAGGGGATGGTGTACGCGTCCATCGAGCACCCACCGGTCTTGGGTGGCAAGGTGCGCGGGTACGACGACAAGGCGGCGCTGGCCGTGCGCGGCGTGAAACAAACGGTGCCCATCGACCCGTTCGAGCCGCCCTACCAATTCAAGCCGCTCGGCGGCGTCGCCGTGATTGCCGACAACACATGGGCGGCGTTTCAGGGCCGAAAGCGCCTCAAGATCGATTGGGAGGATGGCGCGCACGCGAGCTTCGAGTCCGAGGCGTTCAAGCAGCAAATGCTTCAGACCGTGCGGCAGCCGGGTCAGGTGGCGCGCAACGTCGGGAACGTGGACGCCGAATTCACGAAGGGCGGCAAAATTCTCGAGGCCGTGTACTACACGCCGATGGCGGCGCACGCGGCCATGGAGCCGCCGGCGGCGCTCGCCGAGTATCGCGACGGCAAGGTCACGGTCTGGGCGCCCACGCAGAATCCGCAGGCCGTGCAGGACACGGTGGCTGCTGCGGTCGGCGTCGACAAGAAAGACGTCACCTGCCACGTCACGCTCCTCGGCGGCGGCTTCGGCCGCAAGTCGAAGCCCGACTACGCGGCGGAAGCGGCGGTGCTCTCGAAGAAGCTCGGGAAACCGGTCAAGGTCGTGTGGACTCGTGAAGACGACATCCGCTTCGATTACTACCACACGACGGCGGCGGTGTACCACAAGGCGGCGGTGGACGGCCGCGGCCGCCCGACGGCGTGGCTCCAGCGATCGGTGTTTCCGCCGATCGCCGCGATGTTCGACCCGAAGGCGCGGCACGGCCTGAGCATCGAGCTCGACATGGGCCTGTCCGATCTGCCGTTCGACGTCCCGAACATCCGCGCGGAGAACGGCGCGGCCGAGGCGCACGTTCGGATCGGCTGGTTCCGTGCGGTCGCCAACAACTACCATGCGTTCGCGGCCCACAGCTTCGCGGACGAAATGGCGCACGCGGCCGGGCGCGATCCCCTCGAGTTCCTCCTCGATCTGCTCGGACCAGGCAAGGTGCTCGATTTGAAAGCACAGGGCGTGGAGTACTCCAACTACGGCGCGCCGTACGACAAGTACCCAATCGACACGCGCCGGCTGCGGCGCGTGCTGGAAGTGGCCGGCGAACGATCGGGCTGGGGCAAGCGCAAGTCGGGCAACGGCTGGGGCCTTGGGATCGCGGCACATCGCAGCTTCAACACCTATGTCGCGTCGGTCGTCGAGGTCGAGGTGGACGCTCGGGGACAGCTCCGTATCCCGCGTGTCGATCAGATCGTCGATGCCGGAACGATCGTCAATCCCGATCGGGTCAGAGCGCAACTCGAAGGCGCCGCGGTCATGGCCGCCGGCCTCGCGAGAACCGGGGAGATCACCGCAGCCAACGGGCGGATCCGGCAGAGCAACTTCAACGACTTCCAGGTGGCGCGCATGAACGACGCGCCGTATCAGACCAACGTGCACTTCGTGGAAAGCGACAATCCGCCGACCGGCGTCGGCGAGCCGGGCGTCCCGACCGTCCTCGCGTCGCTCGGGAACGCGATCTTCGCGGCCACGGGCAAGCGTGTGCGCGAGCTGCCGTTGTCGCGGCAAAAGTTGATATGAGATATAGCGATCTGAGCTTCGATGAACATCGTCATTCTCAGTGCACGCACCGGTTGGCATACCGACGAGCTGTGCCGCGCCCTCGCCGAGCGCCAGCATTCCAGTCGTGTCCGGCCGTACGAGGGATTGGTCGCGCGATTCGGGGCCACCGGTGCGCTCTCGAGCGAGAGCGTGGCCATTCTCGACGCCGACGCTGTTCTGGCGCGAATCATCCCTAACGGGTCGCTCGACCAAATCATCTACCGCGTGGACGCGCTGCATTGGATCGAGACGCGCGGCGTGCCCGTGATGAACTCGCCGCGCGCGATCGAGCGCTCCGTCGACAAGTTCTACACGACAGCGCTGCTGCAGGAGGCGGGCCTGCCGACCCCCGAGACGGTCGTCTGCGAGAGAACGGATGACGCGATGGCCGCCATCCGCGCGATGCTTGGGCGCCGTAGCGCTGGCGAAGGCGGCGGCGACGTGATCATCAAACCGATCTTCGGGTCGATGGGACACGGTCTTGTGCGGGTGAGCGACCCCGACGTCGCCTTCCGCGTGCTGCGATCGCTCGAGCAGCTGCGGACCGTGTTCTACGTGCAGCGCGCGGTCGATCATGGTGGACGCGACGTGCGCGTCTTCGTCGTCGGCGGCCGGGTCCTTGGCGCGATCGAGCGCCGGGCGCCCCCAGGCGAGTGGCGCACCAATGTATCGCGTGGCGGATCCGCGCGGCCCTTCGACCTCCCGCCCGCATTCGGGCAGCTCGCCGTGCGCGCGGCGGCAGCCGTCGGCGCGGACTATGCCGGCGTGGACCTGCTGCCATCTCGCGAGGGTCCGGTCTTCGTGTTGGAGGTAAACGCGATCCCCGGATGGCAGGGGCTGCAGCACGCCACGGGACTCGACGTCGCGGGAGCGATCGTGGACCACCTCGTCGATCGCGTCGACGCGCCGAGGCCTGCCGAGCAGGTCCAGGTGTGACGAGCGGCGGTTGGGTGACGACTCTCAGCGCAGCGGACGTGACGGTCGCCGCACAGCTGGCGTGCCTGCTCGAGGCCAGCGCACCGAAGCCGGGCAATGTTTCACCGGGACGCCATTTCGCCGACGCACGCTACGAGGATTTCCTGGCCAGCGCGGCCGCGATTGGCGGTCCGCTGGGGGGCGCCGCCACGCGTCCCCTCGGCGCAACCGTGTACCTTGCCGTCGAGGCGACCGCGCGCTGGACGCGCTCGAACACGAATCTCGGTATCGTGCTGCTCCTGGCGCCGCTCGCGCGTGCCGCGCTGCTGGCTGAAAAAGGGGACCTCCGCTTCGCGCTGCGCGATGTTCTGGAGGCGACCACTGTCGACGATGCCCGCGACGTGTACGCGGCGATTCGCCTGGCGGCGCCCGGCGGACTTGGGAAAGTGGAGACCGAGGACGTCGCGGACGAGCCAGACGTCACGCTGCTCGAAGCGATGCGGCTTGCGGCGGGCCGGGACCTCGTTGCGCGCGAGTACGCCACAGCGTTCGAGGTGACGTTCGAGACCGCCGTCCCCGCGCTCGACCGGGCGCGCCGCGATGGGGTCTCCTGGGACGAAGCGGTCGTCGAAACGTTTCTGACACTGCTCGCCGCAGGTCCGGACACGCACGTGGTCCGGCGCGGTGGGGCGGCCCGAGCGGAGGACGTCTCGCAGCGGGCGCGCACCGCACTCGCCGCGGGCGGCATCCGCTCGGCGGCCGGACGGGATGCGATCGACCAGATGGACCGCGCGCTGCGCGACCCGCGCAACATCGCCAACCCGGGCACCACCGCTGATCTCACAGCCGCGGCGATCTTTGTCGTCCTGCTCGCCGGCGGCTGGAACGCGTAGAATGCGCAGCGTGAAAGCGATTGGACGTGCGGACGTATCGTCGGGAGGCTGCCATGCAACGCGGTGAGTTCCGCGTGTCGGTCTCGAAGGATTACCTTGTCTTCGCCTCCGCGCATTTCATCACATTTGCCGGGCACCGCTGCGAAGGACTGCACGGCCACAACTACCGCGCGCGCGTGACGATCGAGGGAAAGCTCGATGAGGACAGCTGGTTCGTCTTCGACTTCGTGGTGCTCAAGAAGATCATGCGCCGGCTGTGCGACGAGATCGACCACAAAGTCCTGCTCCCGCTGGAGAATCCGAAGATCCAGATCGGTCAGGACGGAGAGTCAGTGACGGTCGCCTACGAAGGGAAACCGCGCTATCTCTTCCCGCGCGGCGACTGCTCGCTGCTCCCTGTTCCGAACACGACGGTGGAGATGCTCGCCGAGCTCCTCGCGGGCCGCTTGCGCGCCGAGCTCGAGACAGTGGGCGCGCGCGGGTTGACGGCCATCGAGATGGAAATCGAGGAGAACTTCGGGCAGTCCGCCGTTTACCGCGTCGGGCTCCCGTAACGATGCCATCCTCGCGCGGCCGCCACCTCGGCGGCGCCGATCCGGCCATCGTGCAGCGTCGTCGCGACCAGAGCGCCGTCGCATCCGGCATCGGCGAGTTGTGCGAGGTCCTGCAGCCCACGAACGCCGCCGCCGGCCAGCAGCGTGACGTTCGCCGCGACCTCGCGCACCCGGGCGATCAGATCGAGATCGAGCCCGCGACTGGTGCCGACGCGCGCCAGGTCGATCACGATCACGGCGCTCGCTCCTGCCTTCGCCGCGCGCCCGGCTATCACGTGCGCCGGCTCGCCTGGCGGAATGCCGCTCACCACTGGTGCACCATTGCGCAGGTCGAGGCTGACGGCAACGCGGTCGCCGCCCACCGCGTCGCAGATCTCGGCAAGCGCGTCGTACGACGAGAGCGTCTCGATCCCCACGACGACGTGTGCGCTGCCCAGGTCGAGCGCGTGGCGCGCCTGATCGATGGATGACGCGCCGGCGTCCAGCCAGAGCGGTGCGCCGAGCGCCGCCAGGTCGGCGACAACCGCGTCCTGGATGCCATGGCGGCCAACGATCGCATCGAGGTCGGCGACGTACAGCTCCCGGACGCCGAGGCGGTCCGTGTACGTGCGCGCCAGCGCGAGCGCGTCGCCGGGTTGGATGACCGCGCCGGCGACCGCGCGGACCGGTGCGTAGTTCTCGCGCACGCCGGCACGCGCGTGCACGGCGCAGCCGCCGCGCAGGTCAACGACGCCGACGATTCGCATGGGCACCGAAGCAGCGATCTGCCACGAAAACACGAAAACACGAAACAAAAAATGCCGCGCCTATGAGATAGGTTCTAGACTCCAACCACTGCTCCATGGACAAAGTGATCCTGATCACGGGCGCTGGCCGCGGCATCGGCGCGGCGACGGCGCGCCTCGCCGCCCGGCGCGGCTACGCGGTGTGCGTCAATTATCGGCGCAACCGCGAGGCCGCGAACCAGGTCGTTCAGGCGATCGAATCCGGCGGTGGCAAGGCCACGGCTGTAGCGGCCGACGTGGGCGTCGAGGCCGACGTGGTGCGGTTATTTGAAACCTGCGACGCGACACTTGGGTGTCCGGCGGCCCTCGTCAACAATGCCGGGATCCTTGAGACGCAGATGCGCGTCGACGCGATGGACGCGGCGCGTCTGCACCGCATCTTCACGACCAACATCGTCGGTCCCTTTCTGTGCGCCCGCGAGGCCGTGCGCCGCATGTCTACCAAACACGGCGGAACAGGCGGAGCCATCGTGAACGTGTCTTCTGGTGCCGCACGTCTGGGATCGCCTGGCGAATACGTCGATTACGCGGCGTCCAAAGGTGCGGTCGATACGCTGACCATCGGCCTGGCGCGCGAAGTGGCCGAAGAACGCATCCGTGTGAACGCCGTTCGCGCCGGGCATATCTACACGGAGCTGCATGCCAGCGGCGGGGAGCCGAACCGCGTTGACCGGGTCAAAGCGTTTGTGCCGATGAAACGCGGCGGGACGGTCGACGAAGTGGCCCACGCCATTCTCTGGCTGTTGTCGGATGAAGCGTCGTTCACGACCGGCGCCTTCATCGACGTGACCGGCGGGATATAGCCTAGGGTTCCTTTTTCACGGCTTCGAAAATCCGTCGCCGGATCTCCACGCGCGCGACGTGCTCCTCGCGCCACTGGTACAGGTAGTGTCCGAGGTCCTCGTTGGCGGGCTCGTGACCGTTGGCTTCGATGTACCACGCACGAATCTGTCCGGGCATCGCGAGCCAGTCTTTGTAGGCTCGTTCCTCCGCCTCTCGATGCTGGCGAGCGATCACCGAAGGGTCGACGGCTTCCAGATTCGCCACGATTCGGCGCGCAGACAGCCGCCCGTGGGTCGACGAGACGCACAGCACGCAGCGGCCCAAATCGTCCACCAGCAGCGCGGCCTGCTGCGCCGCCTCCTGCGGAGGGATAAAATAGTCGGGGGTCGTCCAGAAACCGGTCGCCGCAGAAATCGCGGTACTGAGCACGACGAAGACTCCGGTCGCCGCCAGCGCCGGACCGACCATCGAACGAACATTCGCAGCGATCTGGAGTCGCGTCCATTCTCGTGCGCGTGCCCAGCCCAGCAATGCCGGCGCTGCCAATAACGCAAGCACGACGACGATCCATGCGATCAGCAGGATTCCGTTGGCCGCCGATATGTGCCACGGCGACCTGGCCTGGACCGGAAAGAGCAGGTTCACCTTCCACCCGCTGAAGCTCCAGTCGACAAGCGTGGACAGGTGACGATAGTGGTGGAGGTTGTAGGTCAGCGCGTTGTCCAGCGAGAGGATCAGCAGTAGTCCAAAGGCAATCTGAACCGCCCATCTGCCGCGGCGGGCGAGCAGTTCGATGAGCGGCGTCGCGGCGAACGGCACGACCGCGCAGATGAGGCGCATCGGTGTCGTCTGGCCGAGCGTCTTGCCGGCGGCGGGCAGCAGCAGCCCGAAGAAGACCAGCGCGCTCAGCCACGCGACTGCCGGTTTTCGCCGCGCCATCCACACGTATCCGGGAAGCGCCAACAGGAAGACCGGCGAGTGCGCGAACAGTCCCCACTCACGATCCAGCAGATAGGGAACGCTGTTCTTGAACATCCGCACCCACGTGAAATTTTCATTCCCTTCGACGGACCAGAGGGCCGACGGCAACACGCTGCCGGTGATTCGATACGCGTAGAGCGAAAAGAGCGCGACCGGAATCGTGACGCCGGCGATGAACACGAGACTCCGCGTCCTGTCGCCCCGCCAGGCGACGAGCGCCCCAAGCGTGAGCGCCGCGGTCACGCCGACGAATCTGACATGCAGCCACAGCAGGTAGCCGGCGAGGAGACCGTAAAAGAATGACGCCGCCCGGCCGCGCGGATCGGTGAACAGAATGTGAGCACCCACCGCTGACACGAAGATCCCGGCTGCGAGCTCCGGATAGTACTGATAGGGAAACGCCGCGACCGGAAGCGTCAGCATCGAGGTGAGGCTGGCGACCCACGCGACGCCGCTCGTGGCGCCACATTTTTGCAGGAACCGGTAGATCAGCACGGTCCAGAGCGCGTAGACGGCGAGGAAAAACGTGTTGACCGCGGGGAGTCTGATCGGCCACTGCGCCGGCGATCCGGGTTCGACCTGGGCGAGTTGCCTGTCCACGTAGTAGGCCGGGAACATCAGAAACGACAGGCCGGGATTGTGCACCTGGTACATCCCGCCGTCCTTGCCGTCGAGAAAACCGGCGTCGCGGTAGTGCGCACGATTGAACGAGCGCGACGGGTTGCCAAGAAACGCGACCGCGTCGGCGGCGAGGTTTCTCAGATCGCCGGGGAGCGTCTCGGCAACCAGCACGAGGTTGTGAAACACGCGCGGGCGAAAATCGGCCGGCAATTGCGACAGCGCCTTGATCTGGGAGACATCGAAGCCGAGGCCCTGATACAGGTTCTCGCAGTACCGGACGTACTTCGGTTCGTCCCCGTTGGTGCCGCCGAGCAATCGGAGGATCGGCGTGCCTGCGACCGCCCACGTGATGGCGATAGCGGCGAGCGTCACCTCTGGCGCCCAGCGCCGGACGATGGTTGGCACCGGGACGCTTGAGATCGACCGACGCCACGCGCCACGCGCCCGTGCGTCGATGTTGCGCGCGAGCCAGAGCACGACCAACGCCGTCCACCACCATCGCAAATCGACGATCACATACGACGCGACCGGCAGCCATCGGCCGACCCCCGGCGCTAGACTCAGCAGCGGCACCGCGCTGGCGGCAAACCAGAACAGCGGTCGCGCATACCTCACGTCGTCCCACGACAAGAGCTCAAGGGGCCGGGTTCCTACCCGCGCCGAGGCACCCCTGACGAGGGCATGCGCGAGGAACACCAGCGCGGTCGTGGCGATCGCGATTGCGACGAACGAGCCGACCGTGGCCGCAACCCACACGTATTCGATGCGCGCGCCCTGCGCGATCGGCACGAATGTGCCGCGGGAAAGCCACGCGTGCACCGTGACGCTCAGCGCGGCTGCGCACAGGACGAAGAATCCCGGTCGCCTGGCCGCCGCGAGGGCATTCACGCGCGGATCATACCGCGACTTTCCAGAGCCGCCCGCGCCCCGCTGAATCGGAGTCGACTAGAATCGGCATCGATTTGGTGATCGGCTGGGACATCGGGGGCGTGGCCACGAAGGTCGCGCGCATCGCGGACGGCGACGTGAAGGCTGTACGCGCACGGCCCTTTGAACTGCAGCGTGCTCCCGACACGCTCGTATCGCTGCTCGGTCGGCTCGCGTCAGAAGTCGGCGCCGACGTCTGTGCCCCGCACGGCGTGACCATGACCGCCGAGCTGTCGCAGATGTTCCGCACCAAACGCGAAGGCGTCGCGTTCGTGCTCGACGCGGTGGAGACGGCTTTCCCGTCGCGCGTAGTGCGAGTGTTCGCGGTCGATGGGCGCTTCCTCGCGCCCGACGAGGCTCGCCAGGACGCGCTCGCCGTGGCTGCGGCGAACTGGGCGGCCACCGCGCACGTGATCGCCGGCCGACATCCTGACGCGCTGCTTGTCGACATCGGCACCACCAGCACGGACATCGTTCCCATCGTGGGAGGGGCAGTGGTCGCTGAAGGGCGGACTGATCCGGAGCGCCTCGCCTCGGGCGAGCTCGTATATACGGGGGCGGTCCGCACTCCTGCCGAAGCGATGGCCAGTCACGTGCCAGTCGGCGGCAGGCTGACCGGCGTGTCGGCGGAGGGGTTCGCGCTTGCCGGCGACGTGCACGTGTGGCGCGGCAACCTCGCGCCGGCCGACTACACCTCGCCGACGCCCGACGGGCGTCCCGCCACGCGCGAATTCGCCGGCGAACGACTCGCGCGCGTCGTCTGCGCGGATCGCGAGCTGCTGGACGAAGCGGCGGTGTCTTCCATCGCCGCGGCGCTGGCGGAGGCGCAGGTGGCGCGCATCACCGCGGCGATTCGGCGCGTGCTCACCGTCCATCCGTCGCTGCACATTGCGGTGGTCACCGGTCTGGGCGCCTTCCTGGGCGATGCGGCCGCACGAGCGGCCGGGCTGCAGATTGTGCGGCTGGCGACGGAGCTCGGCAGCGCGGTCGCGCGGTGCACACCGGCTGCGGCCGTCGCCCTACTGCTCGAGCGGGCGCTGGCACAAGGTGATGTCGTGCAGGCTTGCCCAGCGGTCGTTGATGTCGTGCAAGCCTCGAGGCCCGCCGTGGCGGGCGTGACGGCCTTCGTCGACACGGTCGTGAAACTTGGCGGCGGCGTGCTCGCGGACGCCGGGCATTTCGATGGTGCGCTCGCGGCGATCGCTGCCGCCGCACGCAAGCGTCGGCTGCTTGTGGTGCCGGGAGGTGGACCGTTCGCCGATGCCGTTCGTGCGGTGGATCAGCGGCTCGATCTGTCCGACGATGCCGCGCACTGGATGGCGGTGCTGGCCATGGATCAGTACGCGCACCTCATCGTGGAGCGCGTGGCCGGCGGTGTGCTCGTCGCCAAGCCCCAAGAGATCGCTGCCGCGCTCGACGCCGGCCATCTGCCGGTACTTGCGCCATCGCGCTGGCTGCGCCAAGCCGATCCGCTTCCACACACGTGGGACGTGACAAGCGACAGCATCGCCGCCTGGGTGGCGGGAGAAGTCGGTGCGAGCCGACTCGTTCTCGTCAAGCCTCCCGGTGCGGCCGGTGGCGACGTGGTGGATGATTATTTCGATCGCGCGCTGCCAGCGGCTGTGACGACCGTGATTGTTGCCGCCGATCGAGCAGACGCGTTGAGCTCAGCCCTGAAATCGGAGTAGCGTCCGCAGCAGACGGACCTTGTCGGCCGACACGCGGCCGGTACGGCCGCCCTTGCACGCGGCGCCGCGGACCCCGGCGATGTCCGCGCCGGCATCGCGCACGAGCGGGAGATCATCCGCCGTCAAGCGACCGGCGAGGGCGACCTGCAAGCCGGCTTGGTGCGCCCGCGACACCCAGGCGGCGAGCGCAGCCGGTGCGATGAGATCGCAGAGACCGGGTCCGCCCTTGTTCGCCGTGTCGAGCAACACACCCGCGGCGCCGGCAACCGCTGCGGCTTCCATGATCAGGGCAGGCGCCAGGCCGTCCGCACGGTCCGCATCGGCGTACGCGACGGCGACGACCCCACCGTTCGCGTGGCTTCCGGCCCTCGCGCCGCGCACTGCAGCCGCAATGAGCGCCGCCACACGTCCGGTGGTGGCGATTCCGGCGAAGCCCACCTTCACCAGCGCCGCGTCGGCGGTGAATTCGCGGGCGGCTCGCTCAATCGCCGCTTCGTCGGTCGCGTCGCCCAGCGCAGCGGTGATAAGGCGTTGACCACCAACAGCCGCGTGAATGGCGCGCAGCACGTCGCGCGACACCGCGCCGAGCGCGCCGGCAAACGGATCTTTCGCGTCGATCACGTCCGCGCCACCCTCGAGCGCCGCGCCCGCCTCCGCCGCGTCCATCACGCTCACCAGCAATCGCATGCCGATCACACTCTCCACCACGGAGGACACAGAGGACACGGAGGGAGAGCCCTATTCTTTATCAGGTTTGAACCTCCGCGCTGAATCAGTACTGCTGTAGCGCAGGGCTTCAGCCCTCCGAGTCGGCCACGTTTTCGCAGCGCTCAAGCGCTGCGCCACAGCGTGGGTGTCCACTAGTCCTTTCGACATGTGAGAAACAATCGCGCGCGGAAGTATCGACCGACCAGCGGCAAGGCGCCGAGCCAGTGGAGCGTCGAGGCCGCGTACAGGTAGTGGGCGAGGTAGCGGACGTGGACGTTCGCGAAGCCGCATTGCGCGAGAAGCGTCCGATGACGTCGGGCATCCCGGACCGCGACATGGCCCTCGATCTGCGTGAGGATGCCCCACTCCCTGAACCGCTCCATGAAGTACTCGCCGCTTGGCGTGTGCAGATACAACGACGATCCTGGCTTTAGCGCGCCGTGGATGGCGCGGAAGATCCGCAGGAACTGGTCGTCGTACACGTGCTCCGAGAAGTCGAGCGCGAACGCGGCGTCGAAGTGGTTCGGGTGCTCTTCGCAGAAAGCGACGATGTCGGCGCAGTGGAACGTCCCGTTCTCGATGCCACGTGCGTCTCGGCGGCGCCTGGCCGCCAGCACGAAGGGCTCGGAGAAATCGATGCCGACATACTCGCGGACGCGGGGAGCGACGAGCTCGAGGAGGACGCCGTTCCCGCACCCGAAGTCGGCGACGACTTCCTGGCCGGACAGGTCGAAGAACGGCAGCATGCGGCGCATCCGCCGGACCGCATGCGGGTCGTACTGATCGACGTAGCTCTGATCGTAAATCGCGCGCAGCTCGTCCTCGGAGTGGCCGTCCCCGGTAGCCCCGGCAGTCATGTCTAGTATGATCCTCGATGAAGTCTTCGATGACCAACCCCGTTGCGCCGCTCACCGGTCGCGCCGTGCTCGTGACCGGCGCCTCGAGTGGAATCGGCCGGGCGATTGCGCTTGCCGCCGCCCGCGCGGGCGCCGACGTGGCGATTACCTATCGCGCGAACGAGAGTGGCGCGCGCGAAGTGGAAACCGAGATCCGGTCGCTCGCACGCCGCGCCGCCGTCATCCACCTCGACCTCGCCGACGTCGGGTCCATCCGTACTCTCGCGTCGGCAGCCCGCGACTCCCTCGGACGCCTCGATGTCTGGGTGAACAACGCCGGCGCAGACATCCTCACGGGCGAGGGCGCCTCACTGTCGGCAGTCGACAAGCTCGACCTGCTGCTCACCGTGGATCTTCGCGGCACGATGCTCGCCTCATGGCAGGCGGCGGAAATGCTGGGCGCGCAGGATGAGGGCGGCGTCATCATCAATATGAGCTGGGATCACGTGCTCACCGGCATGCCTGGCCTCAACCCGCAGCTGTACGCGGCGGTAAAAGGCGGCGTGCTCGCCTTCAGCAAATCGCTGGCGAGGTCGGTCGCGCCGCGCGTGCGCGTCAACGTGCTCGCGCCGGGTTGGATCGAGACGTCGTTCGGCGGAGGCGTGGACGCGGACACGCACCGCGCCGTGGCGGAGTCGACGCCCCTTAAACGGTGGGGCGCGCCCGAGGACGTCGCCGGCGCCGCCGTCTTTCTCGCCTCGCCGGCCGCCGCGTTTCTCACCGGCCAGATGATCCTGGTGGGTGGCGGCGTCGTCATGTAACAGGAGGCCGCTCGCATGTCAGATAAAGAGAAAACATACGACGAGTCGCAGATCGCCCGGCGCCTGAGCGAGTTGCCCGGGTGGTACTTCGAGGACGGGTGGATTCGCCGTGTGTACAAGACCGACGGGTGGCCGACGACGCTCATGCTCGTCAACGCCATCGGCTACATCGCGGAGGCCGCCTACCATCATCCCGATCTGGCAGTGACGTGGGGCCGCGTGACGGTCAAGCTGGCGACGCACAGCGCCGGTGGAATCACCGACAAGGATTTCGCGCTGGCTCGCCGCATCGAGGACGTCGCACTCTGGCGACCGGCAGACGGTGGCGCACTCACGGGCACGCCGAACAAGTTCGTGCGGAGCGGCGACCCGCGCTGATGGAGAGCCCCAGCCCGCTGACCGAGTCGCGCCGCGTGCTGTTCGTCACCGGCCGACTCGCCGAGCCGGCGCTCCGCCGCGTCCTCGCCGAGATGGCGCCGCCCTTTGCGTACGACGTCAGCGTGCTCCGGATCACGGTCGCGGCGCTCATGACGACCGACTGGATCGCGCGCAACCTTGATCGGCAGGACGTGCCGGAGGGCACGGACCTGGTGCTGATCCCAGGGCTGTGCGAAGGGTCCCCGCAGGTGATCGGCGAGAAGCTCGGCGTGCGGGTGGAGAAAGGGCCCAAGGACCTGCGCGAGATCCCGCAACACTTCGGTCGGGCATCGGCGACACGCGAATACGGCGCCTGGGACATCGAAATCCTGGCCGAGATCAACAATGCGCCAAGGCTGTCGCGCGAGGCCCTGCGCGCCGCGGCGGATTATTTCCGTCTGTCTGGCGCCGACGTGATCGACATCGGGTGCACCCCCGGTCTGGCTTTCCCCGCGCTGGGCGACGTCGTCGGCGAGCTCACCGCGGCCGGGATGCGCGTGAGCGTCGATACGTTCGACGCGGACGAGATCCGCACGGCGGTCGCGGCTGGAGCCGAGCTCGTGCTGAGCGTGAACCGCTCGAACATCGAGACCGCGCGCGACCTCGCCGGCACCGGCGCACGCGTGGTCGTGGTGCCCGATCTCGGCGCCGCGTTGGACACGCTGGACCCCAGTCTCGAGAAGCTCATGCGGTGGGGCGTCCCGTGCCTGATCGATCCGATCCTGGAGCCGATCGGCTTCGGTTTCATGGCGTCACTCGAGCGCTACGCTGAGGTGCGGCGACGGTATCCGGATGCGGAGATGCTGATGGGAATCGGCAACCTCACCGAGCTCACCGCGGCCGACTCGACCGGCGTGAACGCTCTGCTGATCGCCGTCTGCCAGGAACTGGGCGTGCGCACGGTGCTCACGACAGAAGTCATCCCATGGGCGCGCGGCGCCGTGCGCGAAGTGGATGTGGCGCGACGGCTCATGCACTACGCGGTCACACAACCCACGATCCCCAAAGGTGTGGACGACCGCCTCGTCACGGTGAAGGATCCGGCCGTGCTCACCTTCACTGAAGACGAGCTCCGCGCGCTGCAGTCCGGCATCACCGATCCCAATTTCCGCATCTTCACCGACCACGAGGCGATCACCGTGCTGAACAGCGATCGCTTCGTCCGCGGCACGGATCTGCAGGCCATCTTCGCGCAGCTCGACGTCAACGAACCGACGCACGCTTTTTACCTGGGTAAGGAACTGGCGCGCGCCAGCCTCGCGGTGACGCTTGGCAAGACCTATCGCCAGGAAGGGGCGTTGTCGTGGGGATATCTCACGCCGCCAGACGAGGACAAGTCCGCGCACGTGCGGCTGACGCAGAACACGGCACGGCAGAGCGGGCGGAATCCAAACGAGCGGGAGCCGTAAGCGTGTCTCACGTCTCAAGTTTGAAGTCTGCACTGTGCGCACTCTTGAGACTTCAGACCTCACACTTACCGCTGAGGGTATCTTGAACGTCGTTCCGCTCGTCGAGGAACTGGTTCCACCGCCCGATCCCTCGAGCTGCTGCGAACGGCTCGAGGGACTTCCGTATCGCCTGTTTCTCGACAGCGCAGCGCCGGGAACGCGTCTTGGCCGCTATTCCTTTCTCGTCGCCGATCCGGTGGCCGTCGTGCGCAGCAAAGGGACGCGGACCGATTGCCTCGAGATGCGCAGCGGGCTGCCGGCCATCACCACGCCCTTCGTCGCAGGTGACGCGCTCGCCGCCGTTCGTGGATGGCTCGCCCCGCACGCTGCTGATCCGGTGCCTGGGCTGCCGCCCTTTCAGGGAGGCGCCGCCGGCTACGTGGCATATGACTGGGGCCGCGCGCTCGAGCGCCTTCCGGCGCCACGCCACGATGATCTCGTGCTGCCCGACCTCGTCTTCGGCGTGTACGACTGGGTGCTGGCATGGGATCACGACGCATCCCGTGCATGGTTGATTTCCACCGGCCTACCGGAAACATCACCAGCGGCCCGCGCTCGCCGCGCCGCTCGACGCGCGGCCGACGTGCGGGCGCGGTTACAGTCGACAGTCGACAGTCGACAGTCGTCGGTCGTCGATCGACTGTCGACTGACGACCGTCGACTGACGACTGCACGGGACGCCCCGGCGCCAGCCTATCCGGTCGAGGGTGGATGGTGGGACCCGCACCTTGCGATTCGATCGTCGTTCACGCACAGGGGTTACCTCGATGCGGTCGCCCGCGTGCGTGAATACATCTTCGCCGGCGACATTTTTCAGGCCAACCTGTCTCAGCGCTTTGACGCGCCGCTCGAGGAGCCGCCGTGGGCGCTCTATCGGCGGCTGCGCACGCGGAACCCTGCTCCCTTCGCCGCCTATCTGGATTTTCCGGACGCGGTCGTGCTCAGCGCGTCGCCCGAGCGCTTCCTGCAAGTGGACGTCGGCGGGCACGTCGAGACGCGCCCGGTCAAGGGGACCCGTCCACGCGGCGTGGGACCCGAGCATGACGCGGCGCTCGGCGTGGTGCTTACCGAGAGCGCGAAGGATCGCGCCGAGAACCTGATGATCGTCGACCTGATGCGAAACGACTTATCCCGCGTGTGCGCTCCCGGCACCGTCCGCGTGCCCGAGCTGTTCGCGCTCGAGCGCTACGCCACCGTCCACCACCTGGTCTCGACCGTGGTCGGGGAGCTTTCGCCCGGCGCGGACGGGGCCGATCTGCTGCGTGCGGCGTTTCCCGGTGGCTCCATTACCGGCGCCCCGAAAGTGCGCGCGATGGAGATCATCGCCGAGCTGGAGCCATCGGCGCGGGGCGTGTACTGCGGCGCCATCGGATACTGGAGCGTCACCGGGCCGCTCGACAGCAGCATCGCCATCCGCACCGCCGTCGCACGCGGCGGCCGGGTGTACTTCAGCGCCGGCGGCGGGATCGTGGCCGACTCGGACCCCGAACAGGAGTACCGCGAGACACTCGACAAGGCGCGCGGTATGATCGACGTCCTCGCGGTGCCCGCATGATCCTTCTCATCGACAACTACGATTCTTTCGTCCACAACCTGGCGCGATACGTGCGCGAACTGGGCGGTGAGGCCGTCGTGCGCCGGAACGACGAGGTGACGCTGGAGGGGATCGAGACGCTCTCGCCGAGCCACATCATTCTGTCGCCCGGCCCCTGTTCGCCGCTCGAAGCCGGGATCTCGACCGATGTCGTCCTGCGCTTCGGCGCGACGATACCTGTTCTCGGCGTGTGCCTCGGCCACCAGTGCATCGGCGCCGCGTACGGCGCCGATATCGTGCGGGCCGGCCGCCCGTTGCACGGTAGAACCTCGCCTGTCGTCCATGACGGTTCGAGCATCTTTGCCGGGCTGCCGTCGCCGCTGCGGGTCGCGCGTTACCACTCGCTCGTGATCGCGCGTGCCTCACTGCCGGAATCGCTGCGCGTAATCGCTTCCGCCAAAGACGACGGCGAGATTATGGCGGTCGAACACCGCACGCATCCCGTTATCGGTGTCCAGTTCCATCCGGAGTCGGCCGCCAGCGAGCATGGATACGCGATGCTCGATCGCTTCCTGCACGGCGACCGCTCGCGCGCGAGCGAGCTTCCGAACCGGGCTGACGGTATGCACGCGCCAGCGGAAGCGGCGCTGCCGTGGGAGTCTGCTCATGACGCCTTTGTCCCGCCGCCGGTGGATCTGGTACGGTGACGGTGCCGGCGGTGTGGGTCAACGGCGAGCGGCAGCCGTCCTCTGGCCTGCATGTCTCGGCGAACGACCGCGGCCTCACGCTCGCCGACGGCGTCTTCGAGACGATGCGCGCGGAGAGCGGCGCGGTATTTCGGCTCGACCGCCATCTCGCGCGGCTCGTCTCCGCGCTCGCCGCACTCCAGATCCCGGAATCTCCCGAGCTGCGCGAGTGGGTGCTTGATGCGACGGGTTCGGCGGGTCGCGTTGACGCGGCTGTCCGCCTCACGGTGACCCGCGGCCTCGGCGCCGGTGGCGTCGCGCCGTCTCTCGACGCGCGTCCGACAGTGATCGTTGCTGTAAGCCCACTGCCCGTGTTCCCGGCGGCGATCTACGACGTCGGCCTCACGGCGCACGTCGCGTCGGGACTCCGCAATGAGCGGGCGATGACGGCCGGGCTCAAGACGCTCGGCTACACCGACGCGGTCGCCGCATGGCTCGAGGCGCACCGGGCCGGCGCGGACGAGGCGATTTTTCTCGACACCGAATCGCATTGCTCAGAGGCCACGTCGAGCAATTTGTTCATCTGGACCGGGAGCATCCTTCTGACGCCGCCAGTCTCGTGCGGCGCACTCCCGGGTCTTACGCGGGAGGCAGTGCTCGAGCTCGCGACCTCGCTCGGTGTCCCGAACGAGCAGCGCGCATTCGGGCTGGCCGATCTCGTGGACGCACGGGAGGCGTTCCTTACCAGCTCGCTGCGCGGGCTCGCGCCGCTCGTTCGCGTGGACGCGCATCCGATCGGCCCGACGTCGCGTTCCACGCGTCATCGAGGTACGCCCGGCGCCTTGACGCGCAAGCTCGCCGGCGCGTACTCCGCCCTTGTCGCGCAGGAGTGTGGCAAGTGACTCAGACGCGGATCGGATCGTGATCGTCGAGACTATCGTCACGACCCTGGCCGAAGACGGCACGGTGAACTGCGCCCCTATGGGCGTCGAGTGGGACCCCGGCACTCACGGCGACACCATCGTCCTCAAGCCCTTCATCGAGACGGCGACATACCGCAATGTGGTGGCGACCGGCGCGGCGGTCGTCAACCTCACTGACGATGTGCGGGTGTTCGCCCGCGCCGCGATCGCGAATCCGCAGTACCCGACAGTGCCGGCGGTGGCCGTTCGCGGCGTTGTGCTTGCCGACTGCTGCTCGTGGCGGGAGCTGACGATCCGCGCGATCGACAGTACGCCGCCGCGCTCGCGAATCGACATGGCGGTCGTCCACCATGGGACGCGCCGCGAGTTCATCGGTTACAACCGGGCGAGGCACGCGGTGCTCGAGGCGGCCATCTATGCCACGCGCGTCCATTTCCTGCCACGCGCCTTCGTGGAGAGCGAGATGGCCCGGCTGCAGGTGATCGTGGACAAGACCGCGGGCGCCCAGGAGTTCGAGGCGATGGCACTGCTCACCGACCACATCCGCTCCGCGCCTGTCGCGTCCGATCAAGAATGACCGGACATTCTCAGCCCGCGGGCGATCAGGCGGTGTTCGTCGAAGCGCCTGCGCGTCTTCATTTCGGGCTGCTCGACCTTCGCGGCGCGCTCGGCCGCCGGTTTGGCGGCATCGGCGCGGCGGCGCCCGAGCCGACGCTCCTCGTCTCGGCGGGCGCAGCCGACAGGTTGACGGTGACCGGGGAGGACGCCGATCGGGCCGCCGATTTCGCGCGGCGGTTTCTAACCCATCACCGCCTGGAACGTGGCGCCCGGCTGTCCGTGCACCGCGCGCTGCCGTCGCACGCGGGACTCGGCTCAGGTACTCAGCTCGCGCTCGCTGTCGCGCGTGCGCTGGCGGAGCTCCATGGGCTCGCGACGGACGCGCCCGCACTGGCGCGCGAGGTCGGACGCGCGCAGCGCTCCGCCATCGGCACGTGGACGTTCGACGGAGGAGGTCTCGTGCTCGAAGGTGGACGGCGGCCCGAGCACAACGATGTCGCTCCACTGCTCGCGCGGCTGAGGTTCCCGCCCAGCTGGCGATGCGTCGTTGCCGTGCCGGACTCCCCGCCGGGCATGAGCGGCGCGGCGGAAGCGGAGGCGTTCGCGCAGTTGCCGCCGCCGCCCGAACGTGACGCCGAGCGTGTCGCGCATCTCGTGCTCATGGCGCTGCTCCCGGCGGTCGCAGAAGACGATCTCGCGACGTTCGGCGCCGCGCTGAGCGCGATCCAGGCGATTACCGGTCGCTGGTTCGAGTCGGTGCAGGGTGGCATGTTCGCGCCCGGGCCGAGCGAAGAACTGGTGCGCCGCATGGCAGAGTGGGGCGCATCGGGAGTGGGGCAGAGCTCGTGGGGTCCGGCGGTGTACGGGATCGTCGACGGTGAAGCGGCCGGCCTCGATCTCGCCGAGCGCGTGCGCGCCGTGTTGAGCACCCACGGCAGCGTCGGCCGGGTGTACTGGGGACCGTTCCGCACGGAAGGCGCGCGCGTGTGGCGCGACAAATCCGTCTAAGGCTTGGAGAAGTCGACGTTCAACGTGAATGGGCGCACGGTAACGGTGACGGTGGATCGGCGCTCGCCTCCGGCCGCGCGTCGGACGACGATTTCGTGCGAGCCGAGCTCGGCCGGATGGTCGGTCAGCGGCGTCTGTCCAACCCGGGCGCGGTCCACCCAGACCTCCGCCGCTTCACTCGCCGTCACCGTCATCGTCGATGGCGGCGGTTTCAGCGATAGAGTCGTCGTTTCACCCGGTTTCAACTCCACTTGGCGCACGACGTCGTATCCGAGCGTTCGATTCGTCAGATGGAGCTCGTGTTGTCCCGGAGACAGCAGGAGCTGGTTCCGGTCGTCGAGACGGAACGCGCGTCCACCTTCGGTGACGACCAGATCGAACGGCGCATACACGGCGAGCCATCCCGAGAAGATCGACTCGTCGAGCTCCGCCGTTTGGTCGGCGGCCACGGTGACGGCCCGCTGCACCGTCCCCGCGTCGCTCTTGAGCTCGATCGTGTGGCGGCCAACGTTCACATCCGCGAGCGTTACCGGCGTGACGCCGCGCATCTTGCCGTCGACGAACACGCGCGCGCCAGGGGGCGTCGACTTCACCCGTAATCCGCCTCTCGCTTTGTGCGCGGTCGCGGCTGGATTACCCGGCGCTGGCCCGATCGGCGCGACGGGGGTCTTTGAGGTCGTCGCCATGTTCCATGGGTTCCATACGTACTGCCGGCTCGCCACGCCGCCCGCCAGCAGCGCCGCTGCGACGGCCACGCGAGGCAGCCATCGCATCACGGGTGCTCCGATGGCCACCAGCTTCGCGGTCCGAGCGGCAAGCGACGCAACGGTCCGCCGGATCGCGACCGGCACCGGCGGAGCACTCGCGAGCGGCGGCGGGAGATTCGCGACAGGTGCGGGCGGGACTGGCGGCGCCGCGGCCTCGCGTGCCGGCACGATCGCAGCCGGCGAGGTTCGCTTTACCCGTGGTTCGGTCGCGACAACGTTCACCGGGCTCACCGGCGGGTCGGTCCACGTCGTGCGTCGCGCGCGGGCCCAGCTGGCGGCCGTGTGCGCGGCTGCGATCAGATTGGCAGGCCGGTCCGGCGATCCGTCGTTCGAGGCCACAGACTAAAACTATAATCGCTTCCCGCGTCACCGCGATGAGCAAACCCCGCGTCACCCCACCGGCCGCCGACCCGTCGCCTGAAGCCATCAGGCGTTATCTTGCTGAGAACGCCCAGCGCGAGCTTGACGCGCTGCGCACGGCGCTCGATGCTCGCCTGGCTGCCCTCGAAGCCGCCCTCGCGCATCCGGATCAGCATGCGCCTCTGGAGGATCTGGTTCTCGGGTTGGCCCGTGTCGCGACGGCGGAAGCCGCAGCGGCCGCAGCGCGAGCGACGCTGGAGGCGCAGCTGCACGCGCAGGAGCGCGCAACCGTTGCCACCGCCGAGGCGCAGCGGTCGCTCGAGGCGGAACGCGCGGGCACCACGTCGCTGCGGATCGAGCTCGAGCAGGCGCAGGCGGCGGTCGAAGGCGAGCGCGACGCGGGCGCGCGGCTCAGTCGGGAGCTTGGCGACACCCGGTCGGCGTGGGAAGAGGAACGTGGTGCCCACGCGGCACGCGACCGCGACCTCGAGCAGGAACGGGCCGCGCTGGCGACGGAACGCGAAGCCGTCATCGCGCTCCGCCGCGACATCGAAGAGGCGCAGAGCTCACTCCGCATCGAGCGCGCAAACAGCGCCGCACTCGACGCCGAGCTCGCCCAGCAGCGCGAGGCACGGGCGCAGCTGACCGAGACCGTGGCGACGCTTCAGCGCGAGCTGGCCGCCGCCCAGCGCGCGACCGACACGCGCGCCGCGGAAGACGAAGCCCACCGGTCGAAAGTGGAAGGCCTCGAACGTCGATCCGTGGAGCTCGAGCAAGCTGTGAAAGCGGGGATCGAGCGCACCGACGCTGTGACTCGCGAGCGCGACGCGCTGGCCGCGGAGCTGGACAGCGTGCGAGAGACGGCCCGTGCCGCACAAGTTGCGGTGGACGCTCGGCTGGAAGCGATCGACGCCAAGCTCGCAGAGGCCGAGCGGGCGCTGAAAGACGCGGAGGCGCGTGCCGCCGAGGCGATCCGCGAGCGCGACGCGCTGGCCGCGGAGCTGGACAGCGTGCGAGAGACGGCTCGTGCCGCGCAAGTTGCGGTGGACGCTCGGCTGGAAGCGATCGACGCCAAGCTCGCAGAGGCCGAACGGGCGCTGAAAGACGCGGAGGCGCGTGCCGCCGAGGCGATCCGCGAGCGCGACGCGCTGGCCGCAGAGCTGGACAGCGTGCGAGAGACGGCTCGTGCCGCGCAAGTTGCGGTGGACGCTCGGCTGGAAGCGATCGACGCCAAGCTCGCGGAGACCGAGAAGGCGCTGAAGGATGCCGAGGCCCGTGGTGACGGAGCCATCCGCGAGCGCGACGCGCTGGCCGCCGAACTGAAGACGGCGCGTCAGAAGGTCCTTGACGTGGAGACGGCAGTCAACGCGCGCCGAAAAGGGATCGACGCCAAGCTCGTACAGACGAAGCGGGCGTTGAAAGACGCGGAGGCGCGTGCCGGGGATGCGATCCGCGAGCGCGACACGATCGCTGCGGAACTGGACGCGGCGCGCAAGGTGGCCGATGCGGCGCAGAGCGCGCTCGATGCGCGACTCGAAGCGATTGACGCCAAGCTGGCGGATACCGAGCGGGGATGGAAGGACGCGGAAGCGCGTGCCGAGGCGGCGATCCGCGATCGCGATGCGGCGAGCGAGCGGATTCGCGCGCTCGAGCTCCAGCTTGCCGACCACGAGAAGGCCGCGCAGGCCCGCGACGTGGAGCTGCTGTCGCTCCTCGAAGCTCCGGCATCAGACTCCGAGAAAGCCGTTCGGAGAACGACGCGCTACCGGTGCGGCGCCAAGTTCAACGTTGAGATCGACGGGGAGCCCGGTGTGTTGGTCGATCTGTCTGTCGGCGGCGCTCAAGTGCTCTGTCCGAAGCAGCTGGACGTGAACCGCGCGATCACGCTGCTGCTGCCGTCGGACGAGATTCCGGTCACATGCCAGGGCACGATCGTGTGGACCTGGATCGAGCCGCATTCCAAAGGCCTGCAGTTCAGGTACCGCAGCGGGCTCGCCTTTACTTCGGCCGACGAAGCCGCGCTCGAAGCCTTCATCATTCGATATTCGGCCTCGTAACGACCCACTACTTTTTCTTTGTCTTGTGGGTGTCGAAGAAGTTGAAGATCTGTTTGATGATTTCTGGCTGCGCCCACGCATCGGTGTGCATGCCGCCGGCCACGGGCAGCCACGTCGCATCGATGCCTTTGGCGACGGCATGATCGACCATCGTCTTGCTGGCATCGAAGACCATGGTGGTGTCCATATCGCCGTGCACGACCAGCACGGGCACGGTCTTGAGCTTTTCATAGGGGAAGTTCGCGTCCTCGAGCGGAGCGGCGCTCGGTGAGATGGCGGTCCACCGCTCGGGATACTTCACGGCGATGTTCCAGACGGCGCTGCCCCCGGAAGAGTTCCCCATCAGGTAGACGCGGTTCGGATCCGCGTTGTATTCCTTGGCCATGAGGTCGGCCACATACAGCACGTCCATCTCGGCATGTTGGAAATCGTCAGCGGTGGGCGGCGCGGCCGCCTGGCCGCCGCGTCTCCCGCCACCACCGCCGCGTCCAGCGGCCTGGACCTGCACCATCGGATAGGGCACGTTCCATCCGCCGACGCCGGTGGCGTTCGCGTGATAGCCGGTCACCGCCGCCACGATGTAGCCGCGTTCTTCAGCGGTTTTGGCGAGCGTGGGATTCTGCATCGGCCGCTGGAAGGGCGCCGTCGCCGGTTGATTCGCACCATGCGTGAGGATCACCAGCGGCAGCTTCGTGTTGCGGTCCCACTTCATCGGCACGTAGATGTGGTACGCAATGCTTTCGCCGGTCCCCGGAAATGTGTAGGTGCGGTCCTGCTCGCCTTTGGCCTGATACTGCGGGCTCTTCGGATCAGGGGCGGGCGCCTGAGCGTAGCTCCAGGTACCCGACGTCAGCAGAAGTGCGGTTGCAAAGATAGATTTCATGCGATCACCTTTCGATTGTGCTCAGAGCATAGCTCGAAGACCGTAACGGTCTGACGAGCAACGTCAGGACGAACCCCACAGCCAGCAGCGCCGCCAGTACCTGCAGCGGCGTATCGTAGATGTGAATCCGATCGGCGCCTGGAGCGAGGGCCGCCTTCGCGCGGTTGGACAACTCGGTGATGATCACCGGCCCGACCACCGCCGCGGCGCTCCACGCCGTCAGCAGCGCGCCGTGGATCGCGCCGACGTTCTCGGGTCCGAAGATGTCGGCGAGAAACGCGGGGATGGTGGCAAACCCGCCGCCGTACATCGTGAAGACGATGAAGAGGCTGGTCTGGAACAGGATCCAGCTTCCGCTGGCCGCCAGACGCGGGATCAGCAGAAACAGCACGAACTGCACGGCGAAGAAAATCGTGTACGTGTTGCGGCGGCCGATGTAGTCGGAGCCGGAGGCCCAGAGGAACCGTCCCGACGCGTTGAAGATGCTGATCAGCGACACGACCGCGGCCGCCTGGCGCGCGGTCCGGTGAAACATGTCCTGCATCATCGGCGAGGCTTGCGCGAGGATGCCGATCCCCGCAGTCACGTTGATGAAGAGAATGCCCCACAGCAGGAAGAACTGCAGCGTCTGCACCGCCTGATTCCGCGTGACGCTGCGGTCCGTCATCATGGCCGTGGTTTTGGCCGGACCGTTCCACCCGGCAGGGCGCCAGCCGGGCGGCGGCCGTTCGAGCAGGCGGGAGCCCGTCAACATGATCGCGAGATAGATCGTTCCGAGCGCCATCACGGTGTTGGCGACACCGATGCGATCCATGAAGAACACGTTGAGGTACCCGGCGAGAAAGGCGCCGCCGCCGAACCCCATGATCGCCATGCCGGTGGCCATGCCGCGCCGGTCGGGAAACCATTTCACGAGCGTGCTGACCGGCGAGATGTAGCCCAGTCCGCAGCCGATGCCGCCAATCACGCCCATGCCCAGGAACACCAACACCGACTGGCGGAGCGCGAGGCCGATGCCGCCGATGATGAGACCGGTGCCGAAGAACAGCGCGGCGACGGTGGCGGCGACGTGGGGGCCGCGTCGCTCGACCCACGGACCCCCGAACGCCGCGCTCAAGCCGAGCAGCACCAAGGCGGTCGTGAATGTCGTGTACGGCGGACTGAACCACCACGGCTCGTGCGGAAACAATGCCTGGATCGGCCGGTTGAACGTGCTCCACGCGTAAACCGATCCGATGCAGATGTGGACCGCCACCGCTCCGACGGGAACGCGCCAACGGTTCGGAGTCATTGGAGGCGCATTGTATTTGAATTCCCGAAGTAGAATGACTGTTTCCTGATCGAAATTCGCGCACCGAGGAGTCCATGACCCCAGAGACACCGACAGAAGGAGCCGTAAAGATCTCCCACGCCGCGTGGCAAGCGTTGGAAGGCGCCTACGACCTTCAGATCCATGTGGGTCCCGACGTGATCGCCCGCCGGATTGACGATATCGATTGCGCGAAAGAATTTCTGGCCAAAGGCATGAAGGGCTTCGTACTGAAGTCGCACTACATCCAGACCGGCGAGCGCGCGCAGGTCGTCACGAAAGCGGTTCCGGGCAGCAAGGTGTTTGGCGCCGTCACGCTCAACCACAGCGTTGGCGGTTTGAACCCGGTTGCCGTCGAGCTCGCCGGGCGCACCGGATGCAAGATCGTCTGGTTTCCGACGGTCGACGCGGCGAATGAAACCGCCGGCCGACCAGGTGGCGGGTCCGCCAAGCTCCCGTTCTGGGCGAAGATTCAGCGCGAGCTCGCGGCCGAAGGGATTTCGCCGCCGCCCCTCACGGTGATAGACGAAGCCGGCAAGCTGACCGAGCCGACCCGGCGATGCCTCGAGCGCATCGCCAAGCACAACATGATTCTCGCGACTGGCCATGTCGGCCGCAAAGAGATCTTCGCGCTCGTACGCGGGGCCAAAGAGCTCGGCGTCAAGAAGGTCGTTGTCACGCACGCGGAGTTCCCGTCGCAGAGCCTGACCGGCGACGAACAGAACGATCTCGCGGATCTGGGCGCCATCATCGAACACTGCTTCACGACCACCTACACGAACAAGGCTCCCTGGGAAGTCGCCTTCGCGAACATCCGCAAGGCTGGTGTGTCCCGCGCCGTAATCTCGACCGACCTCGGACAAACGATCAACCCGCCGGTCGCTGAAGGGTTCGCGATGTTCGCCCAGCGCCTGCTGGACGCCGGGTTCTCCGCGGACGAGGTGCGGACGATGGCGGTGACGATTCCGACGAGGTTGGTTGAAGAATAGATGGTCGGGTAGGTCGGGTAGGTCGGGTAGGTCGAGTAGGTCGGGTAGGTAGAACATGCTCCGCACCCGGCCAACCTGACCCACCAGACCCACCTGACTTCGAGGAGATACTGAATGAAGATCTGTCTGGCCGGCACCGGCGCCATGGGCGTCATTCACATGAAGGCGCTGCAGAAGATTGCCGACGTCGAGGTGGTCTCGATTGTGAGTCGCATGGACGAGAGCGGCAAGAAATTCGCTGAGGAATGGAAGATCCCCTTCCACTCGACCACCCTCGAGGCCTGCATCGATCGTCCGGGCGTGGACGCGGTGATTCTGACGACGCCGAGCGAACAGCACGCGGATCAGACGGTGCTCGCGCTGTCGAAGGGCAAGCACGTCCAGGTCGAGATTCCCATGGCGCTGAACCTCCCGGATTCCGAACGCATGCTCGCCGCGTCGAAGAAAGCGGGGAAGACCTTGATGGTCACGCACACGCGGCGTTTCTCCAGTCCCCATCGGGAGATTCGCCGCCGGATCAAAGACGGGTCGTTTCACCTGATCCACATGGTCGTCGAGACGTATTTCTTCAGACGCACGAATCTGAACATGCACGGCCAGCCGCGATCGTGGACCGACAATCTGCTGTGGCATCACGGCTGCCACTCGGTCGATCTGGCCCACTGGATTCTCGACGAGCCGAACTTCGCGGTCTGGGGCCAGAAGGGACCCAATCACCCGGAACTGGGCATTCCGATGGACATGACGATCGGGATGAAATCGAAGAAGGGACCGCTCTTCAGCATGGCGATGTCGTTCAACAACAAGGGGCCCTTCGGCGGCTTCTATCGGTACATCGGCGAGGAAGAGACGTACAAGGTGTACCGGGACTCGATGACCGACAGCGAAGGGAAGGACGTGCCGCTCGACCCCGCGCTGGCGTTCGATCGCCAGGACATTGAATTCGTCGGCGCCATCCGCGAGGGGCGCGAGCCGGAGTCGAGCGCCGCCAGCTGCGTCCCGACGATGGCCCTGCTGGACAAGATCGATAAGGCGATGGAGAGGTAAGCCGGGTAAGTCAGGTAGGTCGGGTAGGGAAACGGCTTACCCACCTGAGTCACCTGGCCTACCAGACCCACCTGACTCGTGAGATGAACTGCTAATGCCACTGGCGCCAGGCACGCACCTCGGACCGCATGAAATCGTTTCGCTGCTCGGCAGCGGCGGGATGGGTGAGGTGTATCGCGCGCACGATGCGCGCCTCAATCGCGACGTGGCCGTCAAGGTGTCCGGCGAGCGGTTCACCGAGCGCTTCGAGCGCGAAGCCAGGGTCATCGCGTCGCTCAATCATCCCCACATCTGCCACCTGTACGACGTCGGCCCCGATTACCTGGTCATGGAGCTCGTCGAGGGCGACACGCTCGCCGAGATCATCGGGAAAGGCGCGATTCCGCCCGCCGAAGGGCTGCGCTACGCCGCCCAGATCGCCGAGGCCCTCGACGCCGCGCACGCGCAGGGGATTGTGCACCGCGACCTCAAGCCGGCGAACGTGAAGGTCACGCCAGGCGGCACGGTCAAGGTGCTCGACTTCGGCCTTGCGAAGGTTGGCGGGACGGCGACGGCACACAGCGACCACCCGCCGACGATCAGTCTGGCGGCGACGCAGGCCGGCATGATCGTCGGCACCGCGGCGTATATGGCTCCCGAGCAGGCCCGCGGCAAGCCCGTCGACAAGCGCGCCGACATCTGGGCCTTCGGCGTGGTGCTCTACGAAATGTTGACGGGCGAGCGCCTCTTCGAGGGCGAGGACGTCTCGGAAGTTCTGGCGGCGGTGATCAAGGACGAGCCGCGGTGGGACAGGGTCCCGGCCAACACGCGGCGTCTGCTCAAGAAGTGTCTCCAGAAAGATCCTACTCATCGTCTTCGCGATATTGGCGACGCCTGGGATCTGTTGGAAGAGGTCGCTGATCCGACGCGCGCGCAACCATCCGCTGGCTTACGGCCGTGGCTCGGGGCTGTGGCGTGGGGCGTGGCGGCACTGGTCACGCTGGCCCTGGGGGTGTTGGCGTTCATCCACTTCCGAGAGCAAACGGCTCTGGCCGAGCCCGTGCGCTTTCAGATCCCTCCTCCCGGAAAGACGGCGATCACCAGCTTGAGCGTGTCGCCCGACGGACGCCGGGTGGCCTTCACAGCGCGGACGGCTGACAGCGTCGCGCAGCAGTTGTGGGTTCGATCGCTTGACGCGCTAGAGGCGCGGCTGCTGCCCGGATTGGAGGCTGGCACGAACGGTCTCTTCTGGTCCCCGGACAGCCGCTTCGTCGGGTTTGGGACGCAGGGCAAGCTGAAGAAGGTCGACGCGTCGGGCGGTCCGGCTCAAACCATCTGCGACGCTCCCGCGGGGTTTCGGGGTGGCGCGTGGAGCCCCGACGGTGTGATCATCTTCGGCACCGGCGCCAGTGGGTTGATGCAGGTGTCCGCGGCGGGCGGCACGGCTTCTCCGCTGGTGGCTGTCGGCAGTGCGACCGGACTTTTGCTCGCGGGCCCCATGTTCCTACCCGACGGCCGGCATTTCCTGTATCTCCGCACGGGTGCGCCGGAACTCAGAGGCATCTACATGGGGTCTCTCGATCTCAAGCCGGACCAGCAGAGTTCCACGCGGTTGCTGGCCGCCGAGTCTACGTTCGTGTATGCGTCATCCGCGAGTCCGAGTGCCGGCCACCTGCTCTTCCGTCGAGAGAGCGCCGTGATGGCCCAGCCGTTTGATGCCGATCGGTGGGAGTTGACCGGGGAGGCTGTCCTCATTGCTGACGACGTGGCTCCTTCGCTGGGACCTCCCCAGTATGCGGCTTCGGCGACCGGCACGCTGGTCTACAGCCACAGCTTCACGAATGTCGTCGGGAACAACCGACTCACCTGGTACGATCGCACAGGCAAACTACTCGGTCGGATCGGGCCACCGGGCGATTATCAAAACATCGCGCTCTCGCCAGACGGCAGGACGGTCGCAACAGACATTCGCGATCAGTCGGTCGGCGGGCTCCATATCTGGACGGCAGACGTCGCCCGCGGGGTTTTCAGCCGGTTGAACCCGGGTGAGGCTCGCGAGCAGGGGCCGAGAATCTCGCCCGATGGTCGTGTGGCCTTCACCTTTTCGCCCAACACCGTCCTGGGCGACATCTACGCCAGTCGCTTGAACGGCGTGGGCGCGCCGGAATCGTGGGTGAAGTCCGTCCTCCAGAAGCATCCGATCCACTTCTCGCTCGACGGTCGCTTTCTAATCTATGACGTGCATACCGCGTCGCAGAAGCAGGACCTGTGGGTCCTCCCGCTCACTGGCGATCGCCCCTCGACTAGCTCGGGGCGCCCTGAGCCTGCCGAAGGGCGCAAGCCGATTCCGTTCCTGACCACGCCGGCCGATGAGACCTCCGGCCAATTCTCGCCAGACGGCAAGTGGATCGCGTACAGCTCCGATGAATCCGGCCGGCGAGACGTGTACGTGCAGGGGTTCGCGCCGGATCGCGTGCCGGCCGCGGCCGTTGGCAAATGGCCGATCTCGACGGCCGGCGGCGACAAGCCCCGATGGCGGCGCGACGGCAGGGAGCTGTATTACATCGCGCCGGACGGGAAAATGATGGCCGTGCACATCAAGACCAGTCCCATCGTCGAGCCCGGGATCGCTGTCCCGCTGTTCGACACGCGCGTCACCGGTTTCGTCCCCTACGACGTCAGCCCGGACGGGCGGTTTCTGCTGAACAGTCTCACCGACACGGCAACGGCGTCCGCGCCACTCACCGTCGTGCTGAACTGGCAGGCTGGTCTGAAGAAGTAATCTTCAATCTACAATCTGAACTCTTCAATCTCATGATCATCGACTGCCACGGGCACTACACGACCGCGCCGAAAGAGCTGCAGATCTACCGCGAGAACCAGATCGCCGCCCTGAGCGATCCCACGCGCACGGCATCGAAAGGCGTGCTCAACATCGCCGACGACCAGATCCGTGAGAGCCTGGAGAAGGCGCAGCTGAAGCTGCAGCGGGAGCGCGGCACCGACGTCACGATCTTCTCGCCCCGCGCCTCGGCCATGGCCCATCACATCGGCGACGCGACGACAAGCCTGCACTGGTCGCAGCACTGCAACGATTTGATCGCCCGCGTGTGCGCGCTCTATCCCGACAACTTCGTGGGCGTCTGCCAGCTCCCGCAGTCGCCCGGCGTTCCTCCCGGCAACTGTATCGGGGAGCTCGAGCGGTGCGTGAACGAGCTCGGGTTCATCGGCTGTAATCTGAACCCTGATCCGTCGGGCGGCCACTGGACGGCCCCGCCGCTGACTGATCGGTACTGGTATCCGCTCTACGAAAAGATGGTCGAGCTCGACGTGCCGGCGATGGTGCACGTCAGCTCATCGTGCAACGCGAATTTCCACACCACCGGCGCGCATTACATCAACGCCGACACGACGGCGTTCATGCAGTTCCTCACCTCGGATCTGTTCAAGGATTTTCCGACGCTGCGCTTCATCATCCCGCACGGCGGCGGCGCAGTGCCCTACCACTGGGGCCGGTACCGCGGCCTCGCCCAGGACATGAAACGGCCGCCTCTCGACGAGCTCATGCGGAACAACGTCTTTTTCGACACGTGCGTCTACCATCTGGCGGGAATCGAACTGCTGCTCAAGATCGTGCCGTTGGGTAATATCCTGTTCGGGTCGGAGATGGTCGGCGCGGTGAGGGGCATCGATCCCGAGACCGGTCAGTATTTCGACGATACGAAGCGGTATGTCGACGCCGTGGCGTCGTTGACGCGCGAGCAGAAGCATCAGATTTACGAGGGGAACGCGCGGAAGGTGTATCCGCGGATGAACAGGCTTCTCAAGGCCGGGTAGGCCGGGTGGTCAGGTAGGTCGGGTGGGTCGGGTAGGTCGGGTAGGTCGAGTAGGTCAGTTATGAAACCAACGATCGTTCGAAAAATTACGCGAGCCGATTCGCAAGCGATCGCCCAGCTCGGCGATCTTGGCGTCGCGACGGTTCACGAAGCCCAGGGCCGCACCGGTCTCATGCGGCCGTATATGCGGCCGATCTATCCGGCCGCGAAGGCCGCCGGAAGCGCGGTCACCGTTTCGTGCCAGCCCGGCGACAACCTGATGCTTCATGCCGCCATGGAGGTGTGCGAGGCGGGCGATATCCTCGTCGTCACGACGACCTCGGAGTCGACCGACGGCATGTTCGGCGATCTGCTCGGCGTGTCGGCGCGGGCGCACGGCGCGGTTGGCCTCATCATCGATGCCGGCGTTCGTGACGTCGCGGACCTGACATCGATGGATTTTCCGGTATGGTCCAAGGCGATCAGCGCCCAGGGGACCGTGAAAGCCACGGCTGGATCGGTCAACGTGCCGGTCGTGTGCGCCGGCGCCACCGTGCATCCCGGTGACGTCATCGTCGCGGACATGGACGGAGTCGTGGTCGTGCCGCGCGCCTCGGCGGCGGAGGTTGCGCGACTGGGCGCCGACCGCGTCGCCAAGGAGCAGAAGTCGCGCGAGCGGTTGCGCGGGGGCGAACTCGGGCTAGACTTCTATGGATTGCGCGCGAAGCTGACCGAGCTCGGCGTGCGGTATGTGGATGAAGAAGAGTAGAGGCTAGAGGCTGGGGACTAGGGTCTGGGAAGAGCACGGGAGGCTTTGCCCAAGCCTCCAGCCCCCAGCCTCCAGCCTCTGAGGAGACACCCCATGGGAGAGATTGTTGCGGCCATCGGCACCTGCCATACCCCGTACATGTTCACGCGGCCGCCCGACGAGAATCCCCAGCAGCTCGATCAAGCCGGCGTCGCGATGCAGGAGCTCGGCAAGGTCCTGGACGAGACCAAGCCCGATGCGATTCTGTTCTTCGGAGCCGATCACGTCGAAACGTTTTCGGTCACGTGCATTCCGAGTTTCGCGATCGTGGCAGGGAGCCGGGCCATCGCCAAGTTCGCCGGCCGCGAGCACAACCTGCCGATCCATCGCGAGATGGCCGAGGACATGCTCAACAAGCTTGTCGTCGACTACAACTTCGACATCGCGTACTCGGAGGATGCCGAGCTCGGCCACGCCTTCTCCGTCCCGTTTGAATACGTGATCGGCGGCCGGACGATTCCCGTGATCCCGTTTTTCACGAACGTCTACGTGCCGCCGCTGCCGACGCCACGGCGATGCGAGGCGCTGGGCAAGGCCGTGGCCGACATCGTCAAGGGCCGCAAGGAGCGGGTGGCCGTCATCGCGAGCGGTGGCATGTCGCATTTCCCGGGCACGTCCAAGTATCTCCATCCCGAGTTCGATTTTGACCGCTGGCTGATCTCGCAGTTCGAGGTCGGCAACACCGACGCGCTGCTGAACATGACCGGTACGCAGCTCGACGAAGTCGGCAACACCGAGCTGCTCAGCTGGGCGATCATGTTTGGCGCGATCGGCAAGACGGAAGGGGAGCTGATCGACTACATCCCGACGTGGCACCACGGTCTCGGCATGATGCGGTTCCTGCCCGAGCGCGCCCGCAAGAACGCGCCGACGAAGGTGGAGGAGATGTTCGGCGGATTCCATTTCCAGAACCGGGGCTTTCATTTTTACAAGCATCCGCCGGCCGAAGCGTACGGCCTCAACAAGCTCCTGTTCGAATCGCGTCACAGCGCCGAGCTGCGCGAGCGCGTCCTCTCCAATTTCGACGAGGTGGCCGATGAGTACGATCTGCATGGCGCCCAGCGCGCGGCGGCGGAAGAGCTGATCAACGTTGGCAAGGGCGGCCTCGTCAGCGAACACGTCGGGCCGCTCGCGGAAGCCGGGGCACATCCGCTGCAGGCGCTGATGTCGCTGCACGTGATCTTCTCGACGACGCACAAGCGCGGACAACAGGCGATGGCGTCGGGGACGGCTACACATTAAATCTCTGCCAGGTTGGTCAGGTAGGTCGGGTGGGCCTCACCAGACCCACCCGGCCCGTGAGGCACCATGAAAACCGTTGATGTCGGCGCGGCGCTCGACGAAGGGCGGTGGGGCGGGTATCAGAAGCTGCTGGTGTTCGCGACCGCGCTGACCATCATTTTCGACGGCCTCGACAACCAGGTGCTCGGGTCGGCGATTCCCGCGCTGATGAAAGAGTGGGGCCTCTTGCGGCCCGCCTTCGTCCCGGTTCAGACGAGCGGGATGATCGGCATGATGATCGGCGGTTTCATCGGCGGCTACCTTGGCGATCGGCTTGGCCGGCGCATCGCGCTAATCGGGAGCGTGGTCGCGTTTGGCGTGCTGACCATCGTTGTGTCCTTCTCCACGGGACTCTGGATGCTCGGCGCGTTGCGCTTCCTCGCCGGGCTCGGTCTTGGCGGCGCGATGCCCAACGCCGCAGCGCTTTCTTCCGAGTACGTGCCGCGACGGCAACGGCCCTTCGCGGTAACCCTCACAATTGTCTGCATCCCGCTCGGCGGCTCGCTCGCGGGCTTCGTCGGCGGACAAGTCCTGCCGCGGTTCGGCTGGCGCGTGCTGTTCCTGATCGTGGGCATCGTGCCTCTCGTCCTCGCCGCGGTGCTGTTGAATGTGCTGCCGGAATCGCCGCGCTATCTGGCCCGGTTGAAGGAGCGCTGGCCGGAGCTCCGCGCGCTGCTGCGGCGGTTGGGGCACGAGGTGCCAGCGGATGCCGTGTTCATCGATGGGCTCGAGAAGGTCGCAGCCAGGCGCGCGTCGGTCGGTGATCTTCTCGCCCCGGAATATCGGCGGGACACGATTGCGCTCTGCGGTTCTTTTTTCTTCTGTCTGTTGTCGGTGTATATCGGGACGACCTGGGTGCCGTCGATGCTGAACGCCACCGGGTTCGACATCGGCACCGCGAGCTACGGTCTCACGGCCTACAACTTCGGCGGCGTCGTCGGAGCCATCCTTGGCGCGGTCGTCATCATGCGCCTCGGATCGCGGATTTCGATGCTGACCATGGCCGCCGGCGCGATCGCCGGCGCGGTGGTGCTGGCGAACATGCAGATCGGCCCGGCATCGGCGTTTGCGGTCTTCGCGATGCTGGCGTGGACCGGTGGGCTCATCAACGCCGTGCAGACCACGATGTACGCGCTCGCCGCGCATGTGTATCCGACGTCGGTTCGGGCGACGGGCGTCGGCACCGCGGTCGCGTTCGGCCGCATCGGTGGCGTGCTCAGCCCGTCGGTCGGGTCGTGGGCGCTCGAGTCGGGCGGCTCATCAGCCTTCTTTGGCCTCACAGCGGCGACCATGACTGCGGCGTTCGTCGCGCTCGCCGCCGTCCGCCATCACATTCCAGGCGCGTCGGCGGTTCGCGCCGCCGGATCGGTCATCGCGGAGCCGGTCAGACACTGACCGAAATGCACGATGCACAATGCCAAATGTTGACGAGGATTATTCGCGTTTTGCATTCCGCATTTTGCATTTCATGAGCAAAGTCCAAGCAATCGGCTTCATCAATCCCTCCTGGCGACTGACGACCGTCGACTGATCTATCGTCTCGCGGACGGCCTGCCGAAGATCGCGGGGTCAATCGCGACATTCGTTTTTACATCGGTGATCTTGGCCGTGTACCGTCCGTCCAGCCAGAGGAACTTATATTCAAACGGGAACTTGATGCCGCCCACGTCGCGATAATCGGCGTAGTCGATCTGCGTGGGCATACGGCCGACCGGCGACGGACTATAGCGAATCAACCGCGCAAGCAGCCCCGTCTGCGGATCGAAGTACAACGTGGCGAGAAAGTTCCTCGGGCCGGTTCCCTGGACCACTTGGAAGTCGCGATCGCCGATGGGTTGCTTCGGGCCGACGCGCCAGTTGGTGAGGGCCTGCTTGATCTGTCCTGGGAAGGACATCTGCGCTTCGAGCCTGGCGCCGTCCAGCTCGCCTCCGACAAGCTCGTACTCACCCAACAGTCCGCGGGGCGTTTTGATCCAGGCCGCGGGACCACTGAAGGCCCAGGTGCTTTCTCCCCGGTCCGGGTGGTCTTTAAACGTGATGAGCGTGGTCTTTTGATTCGGAGATTTTGCATAGATTGTGAAGTCGCCGTTGCCGCCCAACCCGAAATATCCCAGACTCACTCCCGTCGAGACGAAGCTGCTGAGGCCCGCCAGCCGCTGAGCCCCGCCGAGCGCCGCGATGTATCGGTCAAGGATCTCGGTGGCTGAAGGCGACGATTCCGCTTTGACGACGTCATCCTTCTCTGAATTCGGCGTGTCGTAGAGAGTATCGAGAGCGATCGTTGTCGCGGGGATGTCGCGGCCGTGATGGCAGGTCCAGCACGTAACTTTCTGGACTCCCGCGAAGTTGGTGCGATTGATGGTGGCGACCATCTCCACCATCCTGCGCGCGGTCCTCTTTGGCGGCGTATCGACCACCCAATCGACCTGGTCGGTGCCGGCGTTGGGATGACAATCCGCGCAGTCGAGGCCCAGGTCGTCCGCAATGACCCCCATCGCGCCGATGAAATCGTCGACGCTCAGCTCCTTGAGGGTGCTGGTCGAGACGTTCTTGAAGAACTCTCCCGCCTTCTTTCCTTGAGTGGACGCCGCGGCCGGGCCTTGCGCCGCAGTCCGGACGACCGTCGCGAAACCACACAGCCACGCGGTCGCCAATCCAGCAACCGCCAGCCGCCACCAGAGCTTCATGTTATTTCCTCCGTAAGAGTGCACCCGTTTACCCGGCCAAGATATCGTACTTGCGGAGGCTCCTCCGGCTCCGATTCCCTCCGGCGCGTCATCATAACGCGGCAAACTGCTGCATGTGCTGGAGTTTTTACCCGATCGGCGGTCGATTCCTGACGGTAACTTCAGTTGACAGACCGCCGCGGGACCGGCGAAAATGATCAGCCGGAGACGTTTGTTCCCGGTATACAATCTGGCTGTCCGAGGGCGTATTTTGAAGTCTTCCAACGGCTTCTGATGGAGGGATGAATCATGAGAACCAAGTTCGCAGGGCTCGTCGCGACGATCGCCGTGCTCGCCGCCGGCGTGCCGATGATCGCGCACCATTCGTTTGCGGCGGAATTCGACGCTCAGAAAGCTGTCAAGCTGACCGGCAGCGTGACCAAGGTCGAGTGGATGAACCCGCACACCTATTTCTACCTGGACGTCACCGAGGTCTGCCAAGGCACGCCCCCTGCCGGGCGCGGCGCAGCCGCCGCAGCCCCCGCAGCGGCCACGGGCACGCCGCCGGCCGATGCGACCGCCTGGAAATGCACTACGGCGGATAAGTCCAAGGTGCCGAACTGGGGCCTCGAGATGGGCAGCCCCAACGGCCTCATGCGCCAGGGCTGGACGCGCAATTCGATGAAGATCGGCGACGTCGTCACCGTCGAGGGCAGCGCGGCCAAGGACGGCAGCTTCATCGGCAACGCGCGAACGGTCACCGTGGCCGGCGGAACGCGTCTGTTCGCGGGTTCGAGCCAGACGACCACTCCGTAGCGATGTGAAAAAGGGGCCGTGCCCCTTTTCATGTGGCGGCGCCCAATCAGGGCGCCGCTCCCTAACTCGTCAAGGAGGGTTCCCGGTGCGAAGTCGCTTCATTGGCCGGTGTGCTGTCGCGACGGCTGTGACGGTTCTTTTATCCGTCGTCGTCGTATCGACACAGGCTCCCACCGCGCAGCCCGCTGGCCAGACTCCCGCTGCGCCGGGTGGCGGACGCGGTCGCGGCGCCCCTGCGGGACCGCCCGAGCCGACGCCTCGCCTGGCAGACGGCACCGTGAACCTCGGACGAGCGCCCGGTGAGAAAGGGATCTGGAACGTTCCCTACATCACCAACATGGGCATGCAGGTGATCGGTCCCGACGGCAAGTCCCTGGCGCCGGCCCGCGGCCGTCGCGGAGGTGGTGGGCCTCCCGCCGAAGGCGCTCCTGCCGCTGCGCGCGGCGCGGGCGCTCCCGCTGGCGGACGTGCAGCCGGTGCTGCCGCCACGACGCCACTTGGCGGCGGCGAAGGCACGGCCGGCAACGGCGGACGCGGCGGAGCGAAAACCGAGCCGTGGGTGCCCTTCCAGCCGTGGGCCGCAGCGGTCTACGACTACAACTCGAAAAACCAGTCGAAATACGACCCCGAAGGCTATTGCCTGCCTCCGGGCGGTCCGCGGCTCTTCGCGACGCCGTATCCGGCGGAGATCATTCAACTGCCGGAGCAGAAGCGGATCATCATGATCTTTGAAGGCGCGACGCACATCTGGCGCGAGATCTCGATGGACGGACGCGCGCATCCGCAAGGTGACGCGTTGAATCCGACGTATCTCGGTCATTCCGTCGGTCACTGGGAAGGCGACACGCTCGTCGTCGATGTCGTCGGTTTCAACGAAGCCACCTGGCTCGACTACTTCGGCCATCCGCACACCGAGATGCTCCATGTCGTCGAGAAGTACTCGCGGCCCAACAAGGGCACGCTCCACTACGAAGCGTTGATCGACGATCCCGGCGCGTACACGAAGCCGTTCAGCGTCGCGTGGGACGTTCCGTGGCGCGCCAACGGGGAGTTGACCGAGTACATCTGCCAGGAGAACAACAAGTATCTGCAGCGGCTGACCGACGACTTCGGTAAGCCGGTCTTCGGGAAATAAGTCGGATCACCAGGGGTCGACCCTCTTCGCCACGCGGAGAGGGTCGACGTCTTTCGGCCTGCCGGTCTCTGCGGGTGTAATTAGCGGTAGCTCCGGTCAACTCCTCGTAACTTTGAAGTCGCCTTTCACCGATCCCTGGGTCCATGTGCCGGTGATGAAGCGCTGGTTGGCGCCGAGGTTCTCCAGCTTGCCGTCGACGATGGAGTGCACGGTGGCGCCGGATGCGTTCTTGCTGTCGGCTTCGAAATGAATGGTCCACGTATCCGGGTCGAGCGTGAACTTTTGCATCGGCGCGCCATTCGGTCCGGGATTGACTGCGCCGGTCAATGCTTTCCCGTCCCAGCGAATGTCGATCACCACGTGAGTCCGATTGTCCTTGGTCGGACCCCAATCGCCGATCCACGTGCCCTTCAGGGGGTGTCCAAATTGGGCCGATGCCGTGGCCGCGACGGCGAGACAGCCCAACAGGGTAACCAGACGAATCAACCGTAGTCGCGTCACACGCCCTCCTTCACCCCAACCAGATAACGTCGCGCCCTTAATGACGGGCGACTATTTTACCGCTATTGTAGCCTTCAGATGCCCGATCTCCGCGTGGACGGGGCCATCGTGGTCCACGACCACGAAATCGATGAGCAATTCGTCCGAGCCTCCGGGCCGGGCGGCCAGAACGTGAACAAAGTCTCGACGGCCGTCGAGCTGCGGTTCAATGTCTGGCGATCGTCACTGCCGCCGGACGTCAAGCAACGATTGATCGTGCTGGCCGGGAAGCGGGTGACGTCCGAGGGTGTGCTGCTGATCGACAGCCGCGAGCATCGCACGCAGTCGCAGAATCGCGAGGCCGCACGCGCGCGGCTGCTCGGGTTGCTGCAGCAGGCCGCCGTGCGGCCGAAGCGGCGCCGGCCGACGAAGCCTCGTGCCGGCGCGCGGGAAAAGCGCCTCGCGTCGAAGAAGGTTCGGAGCGCGGTCAAAGCACTGCGGGGCCGAGGTCGCCAGACCGAGGACTGAGGGCAGGAACCACCGCCCTGGGAGCAATGGAGTTCGGTGATGAGCATCAGACGAGTCGTACCGGACATCAAGTCCAAACACCTCGACGCGAGCCGGGCGTTCTACGTAGATTTCCTGGGATTGGAGGTGGGGATGGACATGGGTTTCATCATCACCTTCGTATCGCCGAGCAATCCGACAGCGCAAATCAGTGTCATGCGCGACGACGGCGCGTCAACGCTGCTGCCAGACGTAAGCGTAGAGGTCGCTGACGTTGACGAAGTCCACGCACGCGCCATTGAACGCCGCCTTGAAATCGTCTACCCGCTCACTGACGAGCCGTGGGGCGTTCGTCGCTTCTTTGTCGTCGATCCGAACGGGACCATCCTCAACATCATGAGCCACGCTAAGGTGTGAGGCCTTTGCCTTCCACGCACTCGTAGGCCTTGCCGGACGCCAGGTTCTTGTACTCTTCGGTCCGTCCGCTGGGCCACTCGATGACGAGGCGCTCCACGCGATCGCGTGTGCCGACGCCGAAAGTGACCGGCAATTCCGACTGCGACAGGTAGCTGGAGCCGCTCTTGACCATCCGGGACTGTGAGGATCCCGCGTAGAAGACGCGGACCAGAGCGCCAATGGCGTCGCGGTTCGATTTCGTCCCGACCAGCCGGAACCGGACGCTGCGGTTGCCGGCGAGCTGATCGTTGCGGAAGAGAAAGGCGGGGCCGTTGTTGGTGGTCATGAGCACGTCGACGTCCCCGTCGCGATCGAAATCGCCGCAGGCGAGGCCTCGTCCAACCTTCGGCTGAGCGAAATCGCCGCCCGCCCCCGCCGCCATGTCGCGAAACGCGCCGTTGCCCTGGTTCAGGAACAGGTGCGGGGGCTGCGCGTACCCGATGTTCCCGCGGATGTTCCGCACGGTCTCGTCGATGTGCCCGTTGGCGACGACGAGGTCGAGGGCGCCGTTCAAATCGACGTCGGCGAACGCGCAGCCGAAGCCCAGCGTGTTACGCGAGGGCAGCCCGACGCCGGCGCGGACCGCGACGTCCTCGTACAGCCCGCGACCGAGCGCACGATAGAGTCCGATCATCTCGTTATCGAAATTTGTGACCGCCAGGCCGGACCTCCCGGAGTTGTCGAAATCCGCGGCGTCGACGCCCATGCCGGCGCGGGCCTTGCCTTCGGTGCTGAACGCCAGACCGGCTTCGACGGCGACGTCCTTGAACGTGCCATTGCGCATGTTGCGATACAGCTTATTGGGCTGGGTGTCGTTGGCGACGAAGAGGTCCGGCCATCCGTCCTGGTCGTAGTCGAGCATCGCGACACCCAGCGATTTCGAGCTGGTGTCGAAGATGCCGCTCGTCGCCGTCACGTCTTCGAACGTCCCGTTACCGCGGTTGCGGAACAGCCAGCACGTATCGCCTCGGTACGCTTCTGGCGTGCAATAGGATTTCTGCCTGCCGTCGAGGCTGCAGAACACGTCGTGGTCAGCCGACCACTTGACGTAGTTGCACACAAAGAGATCGAGCAGGCCGTCGCGGTCGAAATCGAACCACAGCGCAGAGGTGCTGAAGGCGGCGCGCCCCGCCAGCCCGCTTGACCTGGTCACGTCCACGAACGTGCCCTTCCCGGTGTTCCGGAACAGCCGATTCTGGCCGACGCACGTGATGAGAATGTCGGGATAGCCGTCGTTGTTGAAGTCCCCGATCGCCACGCCCATCCCGTACAGCTCGACGTCGAGGCCGGCGCGCGCGGAGACGTCGGTAAACGTGCCGTTGCGGTTGTTGCGATACAGCCGCAGTGTCGAGCGCCGGCGTTTGCGGGCGGGCCAGTCCATGCCGTTCACCAGCAGGATGTCCGGCCACCCGTCTGCGTCGTAGTCGAAAAACGCGCAACCCGATCCCAGCGTCTCGGGCAGCAGCGTACCGCCGTACGCACCGTTGTTGTGCTGAAACTGAAGACCGGCGGCCGCGGTGACGTTCGTCAGGCGAAACGGCAGTTGCGCCTGCGCCTGCGCCGGCGCCGGGCCTGATAAGGCCCGGCCTACGTACGTATCGCCGCGGTACGTAGGGCGGACCCTATTGGGTCCGCCGATCGTCGTGGCGGGTCCGCCAGTCGCCGCGGTGGCGATTAACCCGAGAAAGTCCCGGCGCTTCACGGCAGCGTCACCAGCCCGTGGTGAATGGCGTACACGACCAGCTCTGCCGTCTTGTGAATACTGAGCGCGTTCATGATGTTGGCGCGGTGCACCGCCACCGTGTTCGCGCTGAGGTCGAGTTTCTTCGCGATCTCGCGGTTCGAATGGCCGTCGCAGATCAGTTGCAGCACTTCGAGCTCACGCGGGGTCAGCCCGTGCGTACGTTCTCCCTTGAGCGCCGCGGGGTGCGAGACCTTGGGGTCGAGAACGATCTCACCGGCCGCCACGCGGGTCACCGCCTTCGCGAGGTCCAGATCCAGCGCGCTCTTCAGAATGTAGCCGCGCGCACCCGCCTCCATCGCCTGCCGCACCAGTGTCTCCTCTGAATGCATGCTCAGCATCAGGATGGCGACCTCCGGCGACGCTTCGAGAATCCGCCGCGTCGCGATCAGCCCGCTCGTGCCCGGCATGGCGCAGTCCATCACGATGACGCGGGGCCGCAGCTCGCCGGCGAGCCGGATCGCTTCCTCGCCGTCGCTCGCTTCGCCAACGACGACGATCGATGGGTCGTCCTCGAGGATGCGTCGGAAGCCTCGGCGTACGAGGCTGTGATCGTCGGCGAGCAGAACGGTGATCGTGTGCATGCTAGTCAAGAGGGACGGTCAATCGGACGAGCGTGCCGCCTTCTGCCGGCCGCAGGAACTCGATCGTTCCCCCGAGGAGATCGGCGCGCTCCCGCATAGCGACGACGCCCAGACCTCGGCGGGGATCGGGTCCAATGCCCTTGCCGTGGTCTTCGACATCCAGCTCGAGGACGCCGGCCTCGTGTTTCAGCCGGACCCACGCGCGGTCGGCGCCTGAATGACGCGCCACGTTGTTGATCGCCTCCTGCACCACTCGGTACACGTGAATGTCGGCCGTGCCGTTCACGGGCAACGCGTCGCCCGACCGCTCGTAGGCGATGGCCATCCCGACCTGCTTTTCCACAGTCGGAAGGTACCACTCGAGCGCGCTCTCGAGCCCCGCCTCGTCCAGGAGCGAGGGATGCAGTGCCTGCGACAGGCTCCGCACGTTGTTGAGCGTCGATTGCGCCAGCTCGCGGACTTCGACAAGCTCGGCGCGAAGCGGCGAGCCCTCGGGCGCGTGCGTGCCCGCGCGTCCCAGCATCGCGCCCATCGCCGTCAGGATCTGTCCGAACTCGTCGTGCAGCTCGCGCGAGATGTGATGGAGGGTCGACTCGCGCGCGGCAATCAGCTTTTTCACGAGCTCGCTCCGCTGGGCCGACAGCGAGGCGAGGTGGGCGAAAATCCGACGGTTGGATCGAATCAGGTACAGGCTCGTCAGCACGATCGCGACGAGCGTCGCTGTGAGAAACAGGTAGACCTGGCGCTGCACGCGGTCGTAGATCTGCTGGACGCGCTCGGCGGTCTGCTCCTCGCTTTCGTTGTTCTCGACGAGCAGGCGGGCGACCGCCGTGCCGAGCGCCGCCTGCCGCGCCTGCAGCGACAACCGAATCTGAACGCGCGCCTCATCCTCGCGCCCGCCGCGCGCGAGCGCGAACGTACGGTCGACGGCATCCCAGAACTGCGCGACCGAGTTGCCGAGATACCGCTGCTGTTCGGGCGTCCGCCGCGCAATCGCCACCTCGGCCTCGCGCCCGAGCGCATTGTCCAAGTCGAGGCGGATGCGATCGAACTGCGCCGTCCAGGCGGTCAGCGGGTAGGGTTCGTCGGCGTCCAGCATGTCGCGCATGCCCAGCCCGAGCGAGTTGAGGTCGTTCTGAATTCGCAGCAGCTGAAGGGAGTCTTTCCGGTTGCGGTCCGCGAGGTCGCGCTGCAGCTCGCGCAGCCCGTCAATTTGTCTGGTGATGTAAAAGGAGTACGCCAGAACCGCCGCCAGGGTAATGATCAACCCGAGCAGAAGCCCGGTCGTCGGAGAGCCGCGGCCGACCTTGGGCGGGGGCACATAGGGAGAATAGCGCGTGAGTGTCCTTCTTGCCATTTTTGCGTCCGACATCCTGCCGGTGTTTCTCATCGCCGGTGTCGGCTTCGTGCTGGCGCGGTGTCTCGACGTCAACGTGAAAACGTTGGCTCGCATCGTCTTCTACGCCCTGGTGCCGTGTCTGGTGTTCAATCTGCTCGTCACGTCGAACGTGAGCGGCCCGCAGTTCGGGCGTATCGTGCTGCTGGCCGTGCTCGTCGCGGCGGCGATGGGACTTATCGGCCGGCTGGTGGCGGTGCCTCTTCGACTCAGTCGACCCGAGCTGAGCGCGTTCTTGCTGGTCCTGATGTTCTCCAACGGCGGCAACTATGGACTGCCCGTCGTGCTGTTCGCGTTTGGCCGCGAGGCGCTGTCGTACGGGTCGGTGTTTTTCGTCACAGGGTCGGTGTTGGTGTACACCGTTGGCGTGTCACTGGCCGCAGCCGGTCGCCAGAGCGTGCGTCAGGTGTTGGCTGGAATCGTCAAGGTACCGGCGCTGTATGCGATTGGCGCCGCCGTGATCGTTCTGGTAACCGGGATTCAGCTTCCCGCCGCGGCGACGCGTCCAATCGGGCTCTTGAGCGACGCGGCGCTGCCCATGATGATGCTCGTCCTCGGCATGCAACTCGAACGCGCCACGATGCCCGAACGGCCCTGGGTGGTTGCCGTGGCCGTCGGGCTCTCGCTCGTGGTCGCGCCGATGGTGGCGCTGGCGCTCGTGTGGCTGCTGGGCGTGACCGGACCCGCGCGTCAGGCCGGGGTCGTGCTGGCATCGATGCCAGTGGCGGTCGTGACCACGATCCTCGCGCTCGAGTTCGAGGTGGCGCCCGCCTTCGTCACTGGCGCGGTGTTCGTGTCGACGATGCTGAGCCCGTTCACGTTGACGCCGCTGATCGCGTATCTCCGCTGACTGTCGACCGACGACTGGCGATTTTTATTTCTTGAGCTCCGCGTACACCTGCCCGAGGAATCGGTCACCGGTCGTGCCTGGCATGGGCACGCGCGCATCGTAATCGGACGTCGGCTTGGCCGCGACGACTTCTTCCAAGGTCTTGCCCTGCCGAACGAGTGGCGCGACTTTGTCGCGAATCGCGACGATCATCGCGCGATGCGCCGCGATTCCCGCACGGTCGGTCATCGCGCCGTGACCTGGGACCACCTTGGTCGTCGGCTTCGCGACATCGATGGCCGCCTGCAGCCCATCGAGCATGCCCTGCAAGCTGCCGCCGTTGGCGCGGTCGATGTTGGGGTAGCCGACCGTGCGGAAGAAATCGCCCATCATCAGAACGTCCTGGCCCGGAAAGAACACCATCGTGTCGCCGTCGGTGTGCGCGGCCGGTACCGGAATCAGCCGGATGTCTTCGCCGTTCATGTGCACCGTCAGCGGCGCGGTGTAGGTCACCACCGGCCACGCCATCGGCGGCGCGCCCGCCACAGGCGCGCCGTTCGCCCCGGGATTGGGCTTCGCCAGACGCGCGCGCAATTCCGGCCGCGCGAGAATCACGACGCCCAGCTTGCCGAGATTTTCATTGCCGCCCGTGTGATCGCCGTGCACGTGCGTGTTCACCAGAAACCGGATGCGGCCGTCCGAAATCTGCTTCACCGCGGCCACGATCTTGTCGGTCAGAGGGGCGAATTGACTGTCGACCATGAAGACGCCGTCGGGGCCGACCAGCGCGCCGATCATGCCGCCCTGGCCTTCGAGGGTGTAGAAGTTGCCGGCGATCTTCGTCGCCTTGATCTCGATCTTGCTGAAGTCCGGGGCCGCCGGCGCCGCGGCGGCCGGCGCTGCCGGTTGACCGGCCCGGCCCTGCTGGGCCTGAGCCGAGGTGGTCGCGAGGGCGATCGCCGCCAGCATCGCCCACGAGAAACGGAATGCGATTGTTTTCATGTGTGAAAGCTCCTTGCAGCCCGTCAGCTTAGCAGATGCCGGGCCTACGTACGTAGGGCGGACCTTATTAGGTCCGCCGGTGCAGCCAGCCGTGTTAGGCTCTCTCGCCATGCGCCTCCGGCGGCCCAAGACGAGCGAAATTATCCTCGGCCTGCTGTGCGTCATGTACCTGATTACCTACGTCGATCGCGCGAACGTCGCGACGGCGGCCGGCGCGATCAGAAAAGAACTCGGGCTGACGGCCACGCAGTGGGGAACCATCGCGTCCGCGTTCGGCGTTCCCTACATCCTCTTCCAGATTTTCGGCGGATGGGTCGGCGATCGGTTCGGCCCGCGGTGGACGCTCTTTACGTGCGGCCTCATCTGGGCCGCCGCGACGCTGCTCACCGGCCTCGCCGGCAGCTTCATGACGCTGTTTCTGGTGCGCGTGATGCTGGGCTTCGGCGAGGGCGCAACGTTCCCGGTCGCCACTCGCGCGATGCAGGCCTGGACGCCTCCCGATCGCCGCGGGTTCGCGCAGGGCCTCACGCACGCGTTTGCGAGGGGCGGCAACGCCATCACGCCGCCGATCGTCGCGTGGCTGGTGGTGACCGTCACGTGGCGCGGTTCGTTTGTGGCCCTCGGCTGTCTGAGCATCGTGTGGGTCATCGTCTGGGTGCTCTATTTTCGGAACATCCCGGCCGAGCATCCCGGCATGACGCGTGAAGAGCTCGCGCGGCTGCCTAATCAAGGTGCGCCGCTGTCTGCTCAACGCGTGGACGTGCCGTGGAAGCGCCTGGCCGTGCGGATGCTGCCCGTGACCATCGTGTACTTCTGTTACGGCTGGACGCTGTGGCTCTACATCAACTGGCTGCCGCAGTTCTTTACGCAGGAGTACGGCGTCAACATCATGAGCTCGGCGAAGCTGTCGTCGACCGTGTTCGCGGCCGGCGTGGCCGGCGATTATCTCGGCGGGATCATCAGCGATTCGCTGCTGCGCCGAACCGGCGATCTGCGAAAGGCGCGCCGCAACGTCATCGTCGTCGGATTTCTGAGCTCGGCGCTGTTTCTCGTGCCGATATTCATGACGCGCGACCTGACCGTGATCATCGTCAGCCTGGCGGGAGCGTTCTTCTGCGCGGAGCTGGTGATTGGGCCGATGTGGGCCATTCCGATGGACATCGCGCCCAGGTATTCGGGAACCGCCAGCGGGTTCATGAATACGGGGTCCGCGGTCGCCGCCGTGCTCTCGCCGTTTGCCTTCGGATACCTCGCGGATCTGACCGGCAACTGGCACGTGCCGTTCATCGGCTCGCTCGGCCTCCTGCTGCTTGGCGCCGTGCTGTCGTTCTGGATGCGCGTGGAGGTGCCCTTCGACGATGGCGCGACCTTGGTGGTCTCGTAGAACGCGATTCGCCCTGCGGGTCGCTATTTGCCCGTCCACACTGGCTTGCGCTTCGCCAGAAACGCATCGACGCCCTCCCGGAAATCGGCGCTCGTGTAGCACATCACGATCAGGTCGCGGTCGTCGCCCTCGCGCAGCCGTCGCTCGGCCGAGATTCGCCGGATCATTTCCTTGGTCGCCCGCAGTGTGAGAGGCGCGTTCGACGCGATGCGCGAGGCGTACTCCTCCACCTCGCGCTCGATCGATTCAGCCGATGCGATCCGGTTGACCACGCCGCGCGCCTGGGCCTCGGCCGCATCGAGGAACCGGCCTGTGAAGAGGAGGTCTTTCACGGGGCCCGGACCGAGCAGATCGACGAGGCGGCTGTAGCTCGCGCCCGAGAGACAATTGCCCAGCGTTCTCGCGATGGGGATGCCGAAGGTCGACTCGGGCGTCGCCACCCGCAGGTCGCAGGCGAGGGCGATGGCGCATCCGCCGCCGGCAGCCACGCCCTGCACCTGCGCGATCGTCGCTTTCGTGACGCGTTCGAGCCTGGCCAGCACGGCATCGATCCGCCGCTCGTAGTTCACCCCGTCTTCCGGTTCGCGGAAGCCCTCGAACTGCTTGATATCGGTGCCGGCAACGAACGCCCTGCCGCCCGCGCCTTTCAAGATGAGCACGCGGATGTCCGGATCGCCGTCCACGCGCTCGCACGCGTCAACGAGCGCCTGATACATGTCCCACGTCATCGCGTTTCTCGCCTCCGGGCGATTGAAGGTGAGGGTCGCCAGGGGCCCGTGTGCGTCGTACGTCGCGTGAGTGGTAGACAAGGATTCCTCCCTCAGGTACAAGTGCAAAGTTCAAAGTGCAAAGTTCAAAGTTTCAGAAGTTGTCCGATACGAAAGCGCTTGACGGTCTGCGCGTCCTCGATGTGACCCTGTTCATGGCGGGACCGTTCTGCTCGGTGATCCTTGCCGACCTCGGGGCCGACGTCATCAAGGTCGAGCCACCGGCCGGCGATTCGACCAGACAGATGGTGGGCGCCGTCGGCACCGAAAGTCCCGCGTTCAACGCTGTCAACCGCGGCAAGCGTAGTCTCGTGTTGAATCTCAAGTCGGGTGAGGGTCAGCGAGCGCTGACACGCATGGCCCGCTCGACCGACATCCTAATCGAGAACTACCGGCCCGGTGTGATGCGCGCGTTCGGGCTGGATTATCCGGCGCTCTCCGCCGTTAACCCGGGATTGATCTACGCGTCGATCTCCGGCTACGGCCAAACGGGACCAGACCGCGCAAAAGGCGGCTTCGATCTCATCGCCCAGGGCGTCGCCGGCATCATGTCGATTACGGGCGACCCCGGCGGGGCGCCCGTCAAAGCGGGCATCCCCGTCACCGATCTCGGTGCGGCGCTCTTCGCGCTCACCGGCGTGCTCGCGGCGCTGCACTACCGCCATCGCACCGGACAGGGCCAATACATCGACACGTCGCTCGTGGAGGCGGGCGTCGCGCTTTCCGTGTGGGAAGCCACGGAGTATTTCTCGGGATTGGGAGCGCCCACGGCTATGGGGTCTGCTCATCGGATGAGCGCGCCGTACCAAGCCATCCGCTGCGCCGACGGTTACGTCACCATTGGCGCCAACACCGACCGCCTGTTTCGCCGCCTGTGCGAGGCGCTCGACCATCCTGAATGGGCCGCGGCCAGCGAGTTTGCCGACAACGCGAGCCGCATGCGCCATCGCAGCACGCTGGCCGGCTTGATCGAGCGCGTCACGGTCATGCGCCCGCGCAGCGAATGGCTCGAGATGTTCGAGAAACGCGAGATTCCCTGCGGACCTATTAACGACTACTCGCAGGTGTTCGCCGATCCGCAGGTCCAGGCACGCGGCATGGTCATGGAAACGGATCATCCCGTGCTCGGCCACCTTCGCACCTTGGGTTCGCCGCTCAAGTTGAGCGCCACGCCGCCGGATGCCACACGGCGCGCGCCGCTGCTCGGCGAGCACACCCGCGAAGTGCTCGAGGAATTCGGGTTCAACGAGAGCGAGATCGATGCGCTTACGGATGACAGACGGAATGCATAATGCACAATGCGAAATGCACAGTGCATCACAACCCAGAAAGCATCATGCATTCATCCTTGTGCATTCGTGATCGCCAGATGTAGCACTTCCGCCACGTGCATGGCTGTCCGGCCCGTGGCCTGCTGGATCTGCTCTCGACAACTGAATCCATCCGACACGATCAGCGTCTCGTCGGCCGCCGCGCGGACGGCGGGCAGCAGCACCCGCTCGCCGATCGCCTGCGAAATCGCGAACTTATCGGCTTCGAATCCGAACGCGCCCGCCATGCCGCAGCAGCCGGAGTCGAGCGATTGCAGATCGACGCCCATCTTCCGCAGCAACGATTCTTCATCGCCCATGCTCATGATCGCCTTCTGATGGCAGTGGCCATGCAGCAGGATTTTTCTGGCCAGCCGCGGAGGCTTATAGTCCGTCGGTCGAGATTCCAGAAACTCCGCGAGCAGAAACGTCTGGTTCCGAAGTCTCGCGGCACGTTCGTCCGTCGGAAAGAGATTGCGCAGCTCGTCGCGAAATACCGACGCGCAGCTCGGCTCCAGCACAACGAGCGGAACGCCGGCGTCGATGCACTCGCCGAGCTCTTCCAGGATCGAACGCAGATACTCCTTCGCCCGATCGAGCAGGCCGAAGTCGTAGAGGGGCCGGCCGCAACAGAGGAGCCGGCGCGGAATGATGACGTCGCACCCGGCCGCCTGCAGCACCGCCAGCGCCGCCTGGCTCGTTTCCGGGTGAAGGTAGTTGTTGAACGTGTCGACCCACAACAAGACGTGGGGCCGGCGAGCGGCGGACCCAAGAGGGTCCGCCCTACGTACTTCTTTGACGCCGTTTCGGCGCGCCCACTGACGAAAGGTGACCGCGGAGAGCTGCGGCAGCCGGCGCTCGGGCGCCACGTGCAACGCGCGGCGGACCGCGGGGCTGACGCCTGGCGCGCGCGCGAAAAAGTTGGCCAGCTGTGGCGCAAGCGATCCGAGGCGCAGCCACCGATCGACCATGCCGAACGCGTACGCGTGCAGCGGCCGGCGCCTGCGCTCGTAATAGTGCGAGAGAAATTCGGCACGATACGTGGCGATGTCGACATTGGTCGGGCACTCGGACTTGCAGGCCTTGCAGGACAGGCACAGATCGAGCGCATGCTTGACGTGCTCATCCTTCCACCCGTTGGGGACCACCTCTCCCTGCAGCAACTCGAACAGCATGTGCGCGCGCCCGCGGGTGCTGTGCTCCTCTTCGAGCGTCACCATGTAGCTGGGGCACATCGAACCGCCGTCGTGCTTGCGGCATTCGCCCAGCCCGACGCATCGCAGCGTCGCCCTGGCCAGCGATCCTCCATCGTCGGGAAACGCGAAATGTGTCTTCGGCTGCGCCGGCGCGTAGTCGGCGCCGAGCCGGAGATTTTCCGTCGGCAGGTACGCATCGACGACCTTGTGCGGGTTCAGCCTGTTGCCGGGATCCCAGATCGATTTGAACTCGCGGAACGCGCCCATGATCTCCTGTCCGAACATCTTCGGAAGAAGCGCGCCGCGCGATTGACCGTCGCCGTGTTCCCCTGACAGCGATCCGCCGTAGCTGACGACGAGATCCGCCGCGCGATCGACGAACTCTCCGTAGGCGCGGATGCCGCTCTCGGTGAACAGGTCGAAGTTGACGCGCATGTGAATGCAGCCGTGGCCGAAATGCCCGTAGAACGCCGTCCGATAGCCGTATGTGTCCAGCAGGGCGCGAAGCGCGCGTAGATAGGCACCCAGCTTCTCCGGCGCGACTGCCGAATCGTCCCATCCCTCCCACTCGAGAGGCGCGCCCGGCGCGGCGGCAGCCGCGCGTGGCCCCGACTCCCGGATCTTCCACATCGCTCGCGCTTCGCTTTTCGAGTACAGACGCGTGGTGGGTGCCCCGGTGATGCGACGCATGCGGTCGATGAAACGCTGGGCGGTCTGCGAGGCCTCTTCGGAATCGTCGAACCCGAATTCCACGAGCAGAATGCCGCGGCCCTCCGGAAGAAGGTCCAGATTCGGCGCGCCCTTCTTGTGCAGCCCGTCGATGATGTTGCCCTCGAAGCCTTCGAGGCCGATGGGATGAAACTCGAGGATCTCCAGCACGTGGTCGGCGGCCGCGAACGCATCGGGATATCCCAGGCCGACGAGCGCGCGATGCTGCGGACTGTGTATCAGCGTCACTTTGGCTTCGAGCACCACCGCGCACGTGCCTTCGGTGCCCACCAGCGCCCGAGCCACGTTGAAGCCGTGCTCCGGCAGCAGTTCGTCGAGGTTGTAGCCCGACACGCGTCTCGGGATCTGTGGAAATCGCGCGCGTATCTGATCGGCGTACCGATCGCGAATCGTGCGCAGTCCCGAATAGATCTCGCCTCGGCGCCCTCCCTCGTTCACGATCGCGTCGAGCTCGCTCGCGTGTGTGGTCCCGACCGTCAGTTGTGTGCCGTCGTACAGCAGGACGCGCAGTTCCTCGACGTTGTCGACAGTCTTGCCGGCGAGCAGCGAGTGCGTCCCGCAGGAGTTGTTGCCGATCATGCCGCCGAGCGTGCACCGGCTGTGCGTGGACGGATCCGGCCCAAACGTCAGCTGGTGCGCTTCCGCCCCGTTCCGCAGCGTATCGAGTACGACACCCGGCTGTACACGCGCGAATCGCCGTGCCGGGTCGATCTCGACGATCCGGTTCATGTATTTGGTGAAGTCGAGGACCACCGCGACATTGCAGCACTGTCCGGCCAGGCTCGTTCCCGCCCCACGCGGCAGAATGGGCGCGTCGTACTTTCTGCACGCCGCCACCGCCGCGACGACATCGTCGGCGTCGCGGGGGACCACGAGCCCGATGGGAATCTGCCGGTAGTTCGATCCGTCGGTCGCGTACAGCGCGCGGCTGCCGCGATCGAAGCGCACTTCACCGCGGATCGTCCGTTTCAGCTCATGTTCGAGCTCGGCGGCCCGGGCAAATGAATCGACAGGTTTTGCGTGAGAGCTCAGTGGGAGAGGCGTCGCCATCAACCGACCGGTGCGGCGCGCTCCGTGGGCTGAGGTACGGGTGCCAGAGAAGCGAGCGCCGCCATAACGCCGCCGGATCGATGGGGGACTCCCGCGATCCTCAGACCCATTTCGATTCCGGCGAGCGTGCCCGCGAGCATCAGATCGTTGAAGCTGCCGAGATGTCCGATCCGCACGACACGGCCTGCGAGCTTCGACAGGCCCGTTCCAAGAGACATGTCGAAATGTTCGAGGATGGTCGCCCGCAGTTGATCGCCACTGTGCCCCTCGGGCATGAAAAACGCCGTCATCGAGCTCGAATACTCGCGCGGCTCTTCGCAGACGATCTCCAAGCCCCACGCCCGCACGGCAGCGCGTGTGGCCTCTCCGTGCCGTGTGTGTCGCCGGAATATATTGGCGAGGCCCTCGTCCCGCATCATCTGTAAGGCCTCACGCAGGGCGAAGAGCAGGTTGGTCGCGGGCGTATACGGGAAGAACCCGGCGCGGTTCTGCGTCAGCATGTCCTGCCAGTCCCAGTAGCTTTTCGGCAGCCGCGCGCTCGCGCTGGCCGACAGCGCCTTGGCAGAAATGGCGTTGAAGCCGAGCCCGGGCGGGAGCATGAGCCCTTTCTGTGATCCGGCCACCGTGACATCGACCTCCCATTCGTCGTGTCGATAGTCGATCGACGCCAGCGACGACACGGCGTCCACGATCAGCAGCGTCGGATGGCCGACCGCGTTCATGGCGCGGCGAAGATCCGGGAGCCGGCTGGTCACGCCGGTCGACGTCTCGTTGTGGACGACGACGACGGCCTTGACGGTGTGGTGATGGTCGGCCCGAAGCCGGGCTTCGAGGTCCACCTCCGATGCACCGCGGCGCCAGTTCCCAGGAACGTAATCGACGACGAGCCCCAGCCGCTCCGCGATCTGTCGCCAGACCTGTGAGAAGTGGCCGGTCTCGAAAATGAGCACCCGGTCGCCGGGCGACAGCGTATTGACCAGCGCCGCTTCGGCGGCGCCGGTACCAGAAGACGGATAGATGATCACCGGCCCGGTGCTCTGAAAGACCGGACGAAGGCCCTCCATGACCTCCGCGGTCAAGGCAGGGAATTCGGGGCCGCGATGATCGATAACCGGACGGTCCATGGCGCGCAGGACGCGATCCGGAACGTTGGTCGGACCCGGAATCTGAAGAAAGTGACGGCCTGTATGAAGCATTGTGCCGAGCAGTTTACCGCAGGTCGTTCATCCCAGTGATGCTGCAACAATGTCGGGCGGCGTGACGGCGCTCAGCACTGCGACAACCTGATCCAGTGCCCAATCGGCCTCGTCGTCCGTGATGACATACGGCGGCATGAAGTACACCACGTTGCCAAGAGGGCGAAGGAGCAGCCCACGGTCGAGAAACGCGGCGGCCAGGCGCGGCCCGATGCCGTCGAGATACCCGTCGGCCTTCCGCGTCGTCTTGTCGCTGACCAGCTCGATGATCCCGACGCCGCCGATCACACGCACGTCGCCGACCGACGGCAGATCGGCCAGCGGCATCAGACCCGCACGAAGCTTTGACTCCAACGCCGTGACACGCCCCAGCACGTCTTCTTCGCGGAACAGATCCAGGCTGGCCAGCGCGACCGCACACGCCAACGGGTTGGCGGTGAATGAGTGGCCGTGAAAGAACGTCTTCGTCCGATCCTCGCTGAAGAACGCATCGAAAATCTTCTCGGTGGTGACCGTGGCGCCGAGCGGCAGGTATCCGGCCGTGAGTGCCTTGGATAAACAGATGATGTCGGGCGACACCGACGCGTGCTCCGACGCGAACATCCGCCCCGTTCGGCCGAAGCCGGTCAGCACCTCGTCGGCGATGAGCAGCGTGCCGTGCCGGTCGCAGAGCTGTCGGACTCCGGTCAGGAACTCGCTCGGCCACACCACCATGCCACCTGCCGCTTGCAGCATCGGTTCCACGAGGACCCCCGACACCGACCCGCTGTGACGTTTCAACGCCGCTTCGAGACTGCCGAGGCAATCGATGCGGCAGGTCGCGCGCTCGAGTCCCAGCGGACAGCGATAACAGTACGGCGCGTCGGCGCGCGTCACGGGAAACAGCAGCGGCGTGAACGCGTCGGTGAACACCGACTCATCGCTGACCGACATCGCGCCGACCGTGTCGCCGTGGTACCCGTAGTGGAGCGTGATGAACGTGCGGCGCTCGGACTGTCCGAGATTCCTCCAGTACTGGTGGGCGAGCTTCAGGGCCACTTCGACGGCGGTCGAGCCGTTGTCCGAATAGAAGACCCGCGTCAGACCCGGCGGCAGCACGTCGATTAACCGCTCCGCCAGTTCGACGGCAGGCTCGTGTGTGCATCCGGCAAACATCACGTGCGCGAGCTGCCGTGCCTGCCGGCTCAGCGCCTCGTTGAGCCGCGGATGGCCGTGACCGTGGATGTTCACCCACCACGAGGAGATGCCGTCGAGCAGCCGTCTGCCGTCCTCGGTGTAGAGGTAGACGCCTTCGCCTCTGACGATCGGCAGCGGCGCCGGCGCGGTCTTCATCTGTGTGTACGGGTGCCACAGATGCGCCCGGTCGCGGTCGATCAGGCTCCGGCCCTCTTTCATTCGAAATGCTCCCGCAGGCGATGGTCAGGATCCAGCGCGGTCACGGCCCACGCCGCGATCGACGCAGCATCCAACGGACTGAAAAGAGGCATTTCTCCGATGACCACGGTGTCTCCGTATCGTTCGATGGCAGCGCGGTTGTCCACGTTTCGATCGCCGACCATCACCACGCCCGCCACCTGAATCGCCCGGTGACGTAATGCCTCGAGCGTGAGCAGCGTGTGATTGATCGTGCCGACTGCGGCCCGCGCCACGACGATGACCGGCAACCGCAGCAGGCGCATGAGATCGGCCATCGTTTCGGAATCGTTCACCGGGACGAGAACACCGCCCGCTCCCTCCACGATCCAGCGGATCGATCCGCGCTCCTCGACAATGTTCCCGGACGTGCGGTCCGGCGGCAGCCGGGCCATCGAATCGATGAGTGGCTGGAGCGCGATCGTCGTTCCATTCAGCCTGGCCGCCAGGTGCGGCGAGACGGGAAGCGGCAGGCGGATGCCCTCCGGCCTGAGCTCGTCGGAGCGGCAGCCGCCCAGCCGTTCCACATCCGCCGTGTCGTCGTCCTGTTCGCTGCCGGTCTGGATCGGCTTCCAGTAGCGTAGCGGGCCTGCAGTCCGGTAGCGGTGCATGAGGGCGGCCGAGACAACGGTCTTGCCGACGCCCGTGTCGGTGCCGGTTACGAAGAGACCACGCAGACTCATAGCAATCTTAGTAAACTCAAGACTTAGAACTTAAGTTCTAAGTTTCCCGTGAGGGCCGCGGCGAGCGCGTCGGCAAACTGGTCGAGCGTGTCCTCCGCGAGGCCGGTGTTCACGGCGATCCGCAATCGAGCCGTGCCGGCTGGCACCGACGGCGGTCGAATGGCGCGGACATCGAATCCCTGAGCCTGCAGCGTCCGCGCAACGCCGCTGGCGTGCTCGTTGTCGCCGATCAGCACGGGAATGACTTGCGAGTCGCCGGGGGAGACGGGAAGCCCCGCGTGAATGAGGCGCGTGCGGAGGCGGGACGACAGGCGCGCCAGCCTTTCGCGGCGCTCCGGTTCGTGGCTCACAATCGAGAGGCTCGCGTCGATCGCGCCCACAAGCGCTGGTGGCGGCGCCGTTGAATAGACGAACGGCCGCGCGCGCTGGATCAGATACTCGATCGCCCACGACGGTCCGGCGACGAACGCGCCGCTGACGCCCAGCGCCTTGCCCGCGGAGTTTACCGAAACGAACACATCGGCGCCGATGCCCGTCTCTTCGACCAAGCCGCTGCCACGCGCGCCCCGGACGCCGACCGCATGGGCCTCGTCGACGATGAGCGCCGATTCTGTGGACCGACACAGAGCGGCGTAATCGGTCAGCGGGGCGACGTCACCGTCCATGCTGAACAACGATTCGGTGATCACGAACGCCTGGCCGGCGCCGCGGTGTATGGCGATCAGACTCGCGAGCGCCTCGACGTCGTTGTGAGGGAAGATCACTCGGACGGCCGCAGACAGGCGGGTTCCGTCAATCAGGCTCGCATGATTTCTCTCGTCTGAGAAGATCACGTCGCCCGCTTCCGCGAACGTCGTCAGCACGGCGATGTTTGCGAGATAGCCCGACGAAAAATACAGCGACCGCTCGGTCCCCTTGAAGGCCGCAAACGTGCGCTCGATTCCGGCAAAGGCGTCTCGCTCGCCGCGCAGCAGCCGCGATCCGGTGCTGCCGCACCCTTCACGGCGCACAGCTTCAATCATCCACTCCTCGAGCAGCGGGTGACGCGACAGCGCCAGGTAGTCGTTCGACGACAGATCGATCCCGTCTGGTGCGCGGAGAGTCCGCGACAATCCCGCTGCTCCCAGCGCGCTCAGTTGCGAGGCGACGCGTTGCTTCAGTGATGTGTAGGTGGCCACGGGGAGCCTGCATGCTGGTGGAAAAAGAAGCGTCCCGTCAAGTATGCCCTTGCGGTAACCTTATGAGAGCGCCATGAACATGCGGAAGTGGCTGGTCGTGATGGCCGTGCTTGTCGGCGCCGCCGGACTCTGGCGCGCGAGCACCCGTTATACGCAGCGCGTGGCGGACCCGATCAACGAGGTTCCCGCCGGCGAAAAGGTCACGCTCCGTTTCTTCCGAAATCCCGCCGTGGTGTCCGCGATGACGATGCGGGCTCTCGACGGCAAGACGATTACCTCCGACGCCTTCCGCGGCAAAGTCACCATCGTCAACTTCTGGGCGACGTGGTGTCCGCCGTGCCGCGCCGAAATTCCGGATCTGGTCGCGCTGCAGCAGAAGTACGGCGATCGCCTGCAGATCATCGGCGTGTCGCAGGACGAAGGCCCGACCGATCCGGTTAAACGGTTCGCGGCCGAGCAGCACATGAACTATCCGATCGTGATGATGACGCCAGATCTCGAGCGAGCGTTTCCGGGCATCCGCGCGCTTCCGACCTCCTTCGTGCTCGATCGGGAAGGACGCGTGGTGCAGAGACATGTCGGCATGCTCAACGCGAACGTGACGGAGCAGGAAACCCGAGCGCTGGCCGGGCTGCCCGTGAACGCGTCGATCGAAGAAGTGGACCGCGGACAGCCAGCGCGTCTCGAAAACGCGGCTCAGGCGACAGAAATTCCCGGCGTCGATCTCGCCAAATTGTCTCCGGCCAAACGGACGGCGGCTCTCCAGAAGCTGAACACCGATCCGTGCACGTGCGGCTGCGAGAACACGCTCGCCAAGTGCCGCATCGATGACCCCAAGTGCGCCACGAGCCTTCCCCTGGCTCAGAAAGTCGTTCAGGAAATCGCACAACAGCCGTAGCCCAACAGCCGGGATGTAGCTGGACCCCCTATTGGGTCCGACGGAACAGCGTCGGATCGGCGAGATCGTACAACCACACGGTGATCCCGTTTGGAAACGTCCATTGCTTGAGCGGGCGCTCGGCCAGATGCGCAGCGCCGCCGGGCCCGACGCGCGCGCGAAAGGGTTCGAGCTCCGCCGATTCCAGCAGCAGAAACGTGTGAAATCCTCCCGCCTTGAGCAGGCCGACCGCCTGATCGAACGCCCCTTGGGGAAGCCAGTCGTAGCGGATGGTCATCCGTCCGGCGTAGTACCGCACGCTCCCCGCGTGCTGCATCGATAGAAAAATGCTGTTGGCGGGCGTCGAATCGAGCAGCTCACGCGCGACGATCTCGTACCGCTGCTCATTCTGTTGAATGCTGAAGGCGCCGCGCCACTGGGCCGTCGCGAGCTCCCAGGAAAACGCGAGCGCCACGATAATTGCGAGGACGCCGACGTGACGGGCGCGGCCCGGCAACCCCTCCAGGGGCTCCAGGCTGCGGATGAAGCCCAGGCTGGCAACCAGCAGCACCGGAAACGCAGGCAGCATGAACCGCAGATAGGTCCAGTCTTCAAAGGGGGAATAAAACAGATAAGACGCGACCACCGCGACGACGAACACCGCGAGCCCGGCGCGGACCGCCCGGCGCTCGAACGGGCGGCCTGGTACGGCAAAGCGCGCTGAGGCGAGCGCCGGAATCGCCAACAGCATGAGCGGCGTGTTCGTTTCGATGAGCCAGCGCGAGTACCGGCCGATGTTCGGCCACAGATTCATCCAGTGATACAGACTTGTGACGGTGCCGTAACCCGAGCTCAAGGGTCCGCCGTACAACGACGTGTTCAAGAGCGCGATCCCGACGATGGCCGGGAGAACCCCGGCGGCGAAGAGCAGGAAGTCGCATCCGGCGACGGCGAGAAGCGATCTTGCAACTGTGGCGCGGCGCTTTGGCGCTCGGTCCGCAGGCCTGAAGGCCTGCGCCACATACGGTGCTGAGGGCCACACCGCCAGCACACCAACGCCCATCGTCAGCAGCAGGAGGTTCGGACGAATCACAATCGCCAGCGCAGACGCGATCCCCGCCGCGAACGGACGTCGGAGCACCGCGAGCACGAGCGCGATCGTCCAGGCGGCGGTGACCGGCACGTCGTTCATCGGCCACATCAACTGATACAGGAAGACGGGACTCGCGCCGAGGAGCAGCGACGCGGCCAGGCCGACGAGCTCGTCGACGAGGAGGGCACCCAGCATGAACGTGGCGAGGACCGCGACCGCGGCGGTGAGCGGGACGATCCAGAATCGGCCTTTCGAGCCCGCGACCCAGTCGCCTGCTGCCATCAACAGCGGCAGGCCGGGTGGGTACGTGGGGACGATCGTGTGGCGCTCCGGTCCCGGCAGGTATCCGAGCGGCGCGAGCGTGCGGTCGTCGTACGGCCACGATGCAACAACGGTCTGGCGGACCTTGAGCTGGCCGCGCAGCCACAGGTCCGCCTCGCTCATGTAGCCGTACGGATCGGCGGCGCCGGCCACGCGGCTTGCCCACAGGAGTCCGACGACCACGACGACGACGGCAACGCCGATGCTGAGGAGACCGCTTCTTGGTCGGATGCGTTCGAATGTGTCTGCGAGCCTCAGAAGCGCGCCCGGGGTCACGAACCCATACCCGAGCACGAACATGACGGCGACGACGATCGGTCTGAACGGGTCGCGGGATGAAATCCGGAGTGCGCCCGCCGACCAATAGAAGCCGCCGGTGATGAACACCAGGATGGCCCACGCTACACACAGCGCCGCCAGGAGCAGAAGAGCCGTGCGCAGCAGACGCATAGAGGAGACCGCTATCGACTGTCCGCTAACGAACGCTCACCAGCCCACCGTTGTTCCCTTCGTCTGTTCGTCGAGCCACTGTTTGAGCGGCGCGAAGTAGTCGAGGATCGCGGTGGCATCCATCTGGCGCGAACCGGTCATGGCTTCGAGCGCGTCCGGCCACGGGCGTGACTGACCCATCGACAGCATGGTATTGAGCCGCCTGCCGGCTTCCTTGCTCTCGTAGATCGAGCACCGATTGAGCGGTCCGGTACATCCTGCGGCTTTGGACAAGGCGCGGTGAAACTGAAACTGCAGAATCTCGGCGATGAAGTATCGAGTATACGGCGTGTTGTCGGGCACGTGATACTTGGCGGCCGGATCGAAAAACTGTTCCCCGCGCGGCGAGGGGGGAGCGACACCCTGACACTTCAACCGCAGGTCCCACCAGGCCTTGTTGTAGGCGTCGGGCTTCACCTCGCCCGCGAACACTTTCCAGCGCCACTGATCGATCATCAGCCCAAAGGGGAGAAAGGCGATCTTCTCGAGGGCACGCGACAGCTGCAGCCCGATGTCGCGCGACACGTCCGGCGCCTTGTCGAGCAGACCGATTGTGACCAGATATTCAGGTGTGACGGAGAGCGCGATGGTGTCGCCGATCGCCTCGTGAAAGCCGTCGTTCGCGCTGTCGCGGAACAGGATCGGCTGATCCTTATACGCCCGCTGGTAGAAGTTGTGCCCGAGCTCGTGGTGGATCGTCGTGAAGTCTTCTGCGGTCTGGTCGATGCACATCTTGATGCGCAGGTCGGCTTCCATGTCGATGTCCCACGCGCTCGCGTGACAGACCACCTCGCGGTCTTTCGGTCGAAGGAACAGCGATCGCTCCCAGAACGTCTTGGGCAGCGCCGCGAAGCCGAGCGACGTGTAGAAACGCTCGCCGGCGCGGACCATGTCGAGCGACCCCATCTTCCGCCGCTTGAGGATATCCGTCAGCGAGAATCCGGCGTCGGCGCCGGGCGGCGCCATCATCGACTCGAGATTCGACCAGTCCTGCGCCCAGATATTGCCGAGCAGATGGGCCGGAATCGGACCGCCTGCCGGCACGGCGTCCCCGTACTTCGCGTGCAGCTTCATGCGGACGTATGCGTGCAGCTCGAGGTAGAGCGGCCGGACCTGGGCCCACAACCGGTCCAGCTCCTTCGTGAAATCGTCCGGCGGCATGTCGTATTTCGCGCGCCACATGGCTCCGGTGTCGGCGAACCCGAGCTCCCTGGCGCCCTTGTTCGACAGCTCCACGAACCGCGTGTAGTCGCTGCGCATCGGCGGCGCGATGGTGTGCCAGCCTTCCCACACCTCGCGGAGGCGTTTGGGATCGCGGGACGAGGCCATGATTTTCGTGATGTCGTCGATGTTCAGGCATGTCTCCGGTTTTTCCGGATTCGTGCACCACTTGCCTTTGCCGTAAGTCGCCTCGAGCCGCGCCATGATCTTCGTCAGCTCCTCGGCTTCCTTGGGATCGGCGGGCGTTACCATCACGAGCGAGAGCTTCAGCAGGTTCAACTGGCGCCGCTCGTCTGCCGGCACATCGACCTTGTCGAAGCGGGTCGCATCCTTGGCGAAGCGCGCGATGGCGTCGATGTATTCCTGGCTGACTCGCGCTCCCAGGGCTTCGGTGTCGTCGGTAATGTAGGTCTGCTGGACCCAGCCGGCCTGGTTCTGCGCGACACCGAGCCGATGCATCGTGTCGTTGACCGTCGCGAGGAACGTCGCGGCGTCCGCCGCAGTCGGCGGCAGCGGCGCCGCACGCCCGCAGCCGAGCGTGAG